>CAYHWM010000030.1:8461-10185 GCA_964359925.1 uncultured Methanosarcinales archaeon | reverse complement strand
AACGTCAAGAAAGGAGATGTAGTTCTTACTTTAAATAACAACAAAACAGAGTATGCAACAGTACAGAACGTTCTGAATCAAGGCATCCCAGAAAAAGTCACCAAGATAGAAACAGTGAGCGGTTGGAACGTCAAAGTAACGCCAGAACACGCAATTCCCATCAAAAGAAAAGGAAAACAGTCATACCTACCTGCAAAGAACTGTGCTCGAGGAGATAGCATTGCGACCATTGGACATTTAGAACAAAAGAAAAAAAACATAGTTTTTTGGAGCGAATTCGTCAAAAACAACCCACTCCCATTCAACGACAAACCACTATCCACTGAAGATTGTTATTGCGTCGGAGCAATGCTCGGAGACGGATACTCTGGAGGAGAGCTCAACAATAATTCCATAATGTACAAGGGAAGCCCCTGCATTGTTGGAAAAGAAGAAGTTCTTACCTACGTTGATACATGGTGCAAGAATACAGGCATTCACACAAGAAAAAACACTAACCCTTCAGGAGTTCCACAACTCGTTCTCTCAAAAGCAAACTGGCTACGAGAATTCTTCGTACGGTGCGGAATAAACAAGGGAGAGCACAAAAGAATAGCTCCCCTTCTTCAACAAGTACCAAAAGAGCACCTCCGTATGATTCTTCAAGGTATTTTTGATACTGATGGGCACGTTGAAAAAAGAGGACATGTTGGACTTTCCAGCATTTCTCAACAACTCATTCAAGACGTTGAACACTCCCTTCTTTTTTTTGGTATCAGAGGAAGAGTGAGAAGAAAAAAAGAAGGAACTATGAGTATCAATGGAAGAGTTCACAAAACAAAAGAAATTTTTGAGTTCCTAATTTCAGAAGAAGGGAACTTACAACGGTTCCACAACTATGTCGGATTCAAAATAAAAAGAAAACAACAAGCACTAGAAACTATTATGACTAAAAAAGGTGAACGCATTCTCTCAGTACACTGTCCTTCTTGTCAGTACACTCTCAACGCGAATATCTTTTCTGGAAGAACAAAAGAACAACAACTCTGGGGAGAACAAAAAAAAGAAGTCATACGATTTTTAGGACTACACGGATCAACAGAGTCAAGAGTGCTCACAACTGCACTTGGTTTTCCTCCAAGAAAAAATGAAACAAGAATAAACCACCACTACTCACTCATACAAAAAAGGAAAAAAGGAAAAACAGAATATGTATGGAGTTTGAACGCTTTGGGAACAATCATCTTTAGAGATGTTTTGCAAAGAAAAGAACAGTTTACCACATATCTACATGAAAAGAATTTCTGTCCTCTCTGCTCAACAGCTTGGAATAAAGTCGTCCGAAAGAACTGGAGAACATCAGACACTGAAGGTGATGTGTACTGGGACAAGATAAGAGCAGTAACAATCATCGAGAATACCTCTCCAGTCTACGATATCGTTCTTGACAGTGACCGTGAACGAGAACCAGTCTTCCTCGCAAACGGCATATTTATTCACAATTCTGCAGGATTAGACCTTCCAGCGTTCCGTTCCATCATCCGAGACGTGAAAAGGTTCACAGGTCACGGAATGGACTACATACCAGTCCTTGAATACCTTCAAATGGCGGGGCGCGCAGGCCGCCCACGATTCGACACTCATGGTGAAGCAATCATTATCGCATCGTCAGAAGCAGAAAAAGATTCCTTGATGGAAGACTTCGTCCACGGACAACCAGAATCCATACTCTCAAAACTCGCAGT
>CAYHWM010000030.1:0-8361 GCA_964359925.1 uncultured Methanosarcinales archaeon | reverse complement strand
TACGAAGAACACTTACAAGCAGTCAAAACAGCATTGTTTTTCGAAGAATGGATCAACGAAGTACCAGAAGAAACACTCCTCGAAAAATACCAATCAAGACCAGGAGAAACAAGAGCTCGATTGAACATCCTCGACTGGTTGTTGTACTCCTTCGGAGAACTTGCACGATTGTTAGGAAAACATGAATTGATTAACGAAGTCGAGAAGTTACGACTCAGATTAGAATACGGAGCACGAGAAGAACTCCTTGCATTGTTGAAATTGAAAGGCGTCGGAAGAGTTCGTGCACGAATACTACACCGCAACGGCATCAAAGATTTAGGAACGCTCAAAGACACACCACTCGAAACACTCGCGAAACTCTTAGGGCCAACCATCGCAAAAAATATTCGAGAACAAGTCACGGGAGATGTTGTACCAGTGCCGAAAGGAAAAAGGGTGGGGCAATTAGGACTCGGAGGTTACGATGACTAAAGAAGAAAAAGGAGAACAAGTGAAAAGAGTTATTTGTTCCGACGGGTCTATGACGATGCTCATCGACGATATGTTTCTCCACCCGCCAAAGTACGGAGCACACCACTCCGTCGACGTCCACGTCACACCCATAGCATCACTCTTGAGCGGAAACGTTCGAGTCCTCGACATAGGGTTCGGAACAGGATGGACAGTAGCAGCACTCATTGATGAATGTATCCGTAGAAACTGCACACTCGACCTTATAGGAATAGAAAAATCAAAAGAAGTGTACGAACAACGACTCACACTCCATCCGCCCTTCGACGCTCACAAGTACGTCAGAGGAGAACAACGAGAAGGACTACACGTCAACGTCATCATCGACGACGCGACAAACATAATCACGACTCTCGGAACGTTCAACATCATACTCCTCGACGGGTGGAACGAGCACAAAACACCAGAACTGTACTCCGAAGACTTCCTGAAAAAGTGTTACGATGCACTCAAACAAAACGGAGCAATCACCGTCAACACAGGATCATGGAACGTAAAAGACAACCTCGTCAAAGCAGGGTTTAAGGTCGAAACCATCGCTCACAAAGAATACGAAAGTTTAGTGGGAAGGAAGTGAGTTCAGTCAACAGGTTCTTCTGACTCTTCTTCCTCCACTACAGGATGACCAACTGATGGAGACCCGCGAAACGGGGAAGAACCACTCACTTCTTCAAACGCGTTGAGCCATTGCACGAGGTTCTCCAAATCTTTCCTCGACGAAAATTCTCTCCCAGCGGAACATGTAGCTCTCCCCTTATCACCAGTAGGGCAACCAAACATATCAGAATACTCTCCAACAACAAACCCTTCACGACGAAAAATAGTGTCGTATAATCTCATCCTTCGTTCCATCGAGAGCATATCGCCATCAGAACAGTGAGCGGAAACATCAAATGAAAGAATGGCAGACTCGGGAAGAATGGACACCTCGAGATGATACCCTTCAGGGTCATCACGAACACTCATTGAAGGTCTGAACCCTCGATAGAATTTCAATTCATCGTCGGAAGAATTACACGAATCCTCAAACGAGCCACCAACTTTCCCAACAATGCTACGCACATCGCCAGGTGATGGAAGATAGTACGGACCGGGAGCTCTGTTGAAAACACGAAGTTTTTGAATAAGGTCATCACGACCTTGAACGATAACCATCACAGAAGCAAACAATGACCGTGCACTACTCAAACCATCAGAAAGAGGAACAAGATCAATGTTATGTTTTGAAAAACCATTCTCGTGAAGTGCTTCCGTTTGTCTCACAACCCAGTCAACACCATCACGAACATCACCAAATTCTGGAAGGTATCGCAGTGAAAAAAAACCGTGCATAAAAATATCATCGCCTCCAATGTTATTCTCGAAAAGAAAACCTACAAGAGTATGATCTCGATACTTACTCAAGTCTTTCTCGTACACGATGACACGATTCCCTTTTTCAGCCACATCAGTTGAACAAAAAGAACCTTTCAATAAAGGATACCGTTCAAGAACTCCCTTCTCTGATAGTCTCAACCGGAACGAAGGAGCGTGCTCGTGAACAATGTCTGCCAATTCTTGAGATGTTAACATACTGAATTCTCCCTCACCACCTCCATTCATAGATACTGGAGCAGATAAGTATTTTATGCCAGATATGTATGGGTATAGAAAATTCCCTCTTTCAAGAATAGAAAAGGAAGATTAATAAATATGACACGCTACTACAAAAAGTATGAGACGAGTGGTTCTCTACAAGGGAGAAGATGGCTTCTGGGTTGCAGAGTGCCCAACGCTTCCGGGGTGTGTCAGTCAAGGAAAGACTGTGAGTGAGACACAAAAAAATATTCAACAAGCGATACGTGCATACGTTGAGGCACTGCAAATGGACAGTTTGAGAAAGGACTAACACTATAACCTCTTCGCAACGCTCACGATCATCTTGTTCTCCGCCTTGGACAAGTGCTCTCCGACAGTCGCAGTGCTCAAGCGAAGAGTTTTCGCGAGGTTCGCCATCGTCGTCCTCCTCGGAGTCTCGTAATACCCTTGATCGAACGCAAGCTGAAACACTCTCTTTTGTTGAGGAGAGAGGAGTGCAGGAGCAAACTCCGTCTTCGTTATCATGAGCGTTTTATACTCCCCCATCGTTTTCAACTTTTTGATCATCGGAACAATATTCTTCTTGTCGGTGACTCCTACGTGCCAATACTCCCATCCTCCTATAACAGTGTGAAAGTCTATCAAAAATCCATGATTGTTTTGAATAACTGTTTGAACATACGTTTCTTGATGAAGAACAACGAGAAGCTGGAGAGATTCTTTTGACCGATCTACAACTTCTACACGAGAATACCCCTTCAACATTTTTATTTTTCGAAGAAGAACGTCAAACTCTCTCGAAGAACCTCTGACATAATAGAAGTACTGCTTTTCCTTAGGAGTGTGAGACTGAATACCTGTCACGGTGATGTGCTGTTTAGGAAACGCAACGCTCAACGAAGTCTCTGAACAATTCCTATGTTGAATTTTAAAGCTGTAACGGTACATAACGGATATGTCTGGGAGCGTTCTTCTTAAATGTTACGGGAAAGGTTTTTGAATACACCAGCACTTCTTGTCGTGTATGACTATACTCGAACAAGGACTTTCAGTCTGTGCTCTCGCTCACGAAACAGGAGTTTCTCCTTTCGGAGAACAAGGACTCGAATTGTTCCTCGAGCACGTTCGAGTTCAAGCTGAAGAAGTTGTACTTGTTGACACGAGTAGTGATGGGAGCGTGAGTTCAGAGTTTCGTTCAAGATACGAAAACGTCAACGTCGTACGCTCACAACACGTCGGCAAACCATTCGATTTCTCTCGAGAAAGAAACGAGTCGCTCGAACACGCAACTCATCAATGGCTCCTCGTCCTCGACCCTGACGAAAGAATACAAAACTGGAACGCAGTAAGAAACGTTGTCGCGCGAGAAGAAAACATTGCATACTTGCTGATTGGAGATTTAGTATTTCATCCAGATGAGTACCTCCCAAAAGCAACGAGAAAACCGGGAGAGTCACACATGTTCCGACTGTTCCAAAATTGTCAAGGATATAACTTTTCAGGCAACGTGTATGAAGAACTCGCAGGAGTAAGCAAGAAAGCACTCGCCACCAGCAAGCTCGACTGCGAATGGGAACACCACCAAACAGTTTCACAAAGACTTGAACATGCGGAACGATACGCAAAAATAACGGGAGTATGCGACCCATTGCCAGAAATTATGAGAGACTTAGGAACTGCAACGGAACAAGTGAGAAAAATGTACTGCAGAATTTAGAAAGCACCCTCTAACTTTGAACTTCTTCGAGATACTTCAGCAACAATTCCTTGTAAATGACGTTCTCCATTTTTTCAATTTCTGACATTGTCTTCCAACAATACTCAGAGTGTTCTTTTGATAATGTTATTTTTGTTATTGGTATTGTTGCGAGGAATACTCTTGTTTGTATTAGTATTCCTTCTTCTGTATGTATAACTGGTAGAAGTTCCTTGAGTATTGTACATTCTTGCGCTGTTTCCTCTTTTACTTCTCTTTTTCCTCCCAACAAAACATGTTCTCCGTATTCTAATTTTCCTCCTGGCACTTCCCATCCTCCGATATGTTCTTTGATTGTCGTCACTACAGTTTTAACTTTTTTAAGGAGTAAATATTCTTTTTGGTTTTGTATTATTACTCTCACACGCACTATTTGTATCACCATTTCTCAATCTCCACAATTCTCAGTTTTTGAGCTCTCTCAAACACGTGCTCCGTCATCTCCAAATCAAGCGAAAGATACTTCTTTATCTCGTCAAACTTCTTCTCTTTCCACCACTCCGCAACCTTACTCCCCGTATCCTCAGGAGTGTCACCAAACGCTCTCGCGTAATCCTTCAAAGAACCTCTCGACTTCCCAGAACGGTACGCGTTCAACTTCTCCCGAACGTCAATCACGTGCTTCAACTTGAACGGAGTAATTTGTACATCGTTGATAAAACTCCTCGACGTCAAAAAAGGAAGATCAAAATGAATAATGTTAAAACCGACAATAATACTCCCAGGAGTCCTCATTCTCCGAGCGTTGAACTCCGACCAGAACGACTCCAACAACTTCCGCTCGTCCTCATCCATAAAAATAGCAGTTTCCCCACCGTGCCTCAACCCTATCGCAACAATCCTCGAATCAATAGGGTTCAACAATTTGAAACGCTCATCCTCAGGTAACGCTTCGTGCTCAGCCATATCGAGCGGAGCTGTTTCGATATCGACGATGATAGTGTTCATACAGTTACGAAAACTCCCAAGTATAAAAAATGTAGGGAAAGTTCTTTAAGGACTGAGAAACACAGTGTACTCATGAAGTACACCGCAATCTGGCTGACTCTTGTTATAACACTCGTAGGAATAGCAGAACTCGTCTTCGGAGTCGACTTTTTTGTTTTGAACAAGGCACTCGTCTGGCAACAACCTTGGAGAATAGTGACAGCACTCTTCGCCCATGCAGACATCCTCCACTACTTACTCAACGTTTCATCATTACTCCTCTTCGGACTCGTTCTCGAAGGAAGAATAGGAGCGCGAAAAACACTCTACCTCTTCTTATTCACAGGAATCTTCGTCAACGTTATCTCACCGTACCAGCAATCACTCGGAGCTTCAGGAGCGATCTACGGAATCTTCGGAGCACTCGCAATGCTACGACCATTCATGGTAGTATGGGTGGAGTATATCCCCGTACCGATGATACTTGCAGGAACACTCTGGGTCATCGCAGACATCATAGGACTCTTCATCCCCGACACCGTAGCACACCTCGCACACATAGGAGGACTCATCATAGGAATAGTATACGGACTCTGGTGGAGACACCAAGGATACGGAGACTCACTCAAACACGAGAAGAGAAGAAAAGACGTCATGATTGAAAGACTGATTGACGAGTTTGAGATGAGAGAAGGACTACGCTAAAATTCTTTTTTCTTACCTTCTTCGAGAATAACGAACTGAATTCCTTTCTTTGGAAGAATACTCTGAGGCAACGAGTGAACAGGACCAAGCCTCCCTTCTTGAAGCATCCCATCGTGAACGGGAAAACAAACATCAGGTTTTATTTCCGTAGCATACGTGATAGCATCAGAAAGTTTCATCCAAGGACCAGCGACAGGCAACGCGAGAATACGCACCTTCTTTTTAGGAATATAGAAAGCATCACCAGGGTAGAAAAATTCTTCAGCAATAAAGAAACCAGTATTCTGAACAGGAGGCAACGATGAGTGAATCGGCGTGTGAAACTGACCACAACCCTCAATAAGAACATCCTTGATAGTTGTTTTCCCACTATGCTCGATGAGAGAGAACGCAATATTTCTCTCCATAAGTAATTTTCCTACCGCTTTATTCGTAATGACTTTCGCGAGAGGATTATTCTTGAGAACCGTTTCAAGCGAAGGAATATGAAAATGGCCTTGATGCTCGTGCGTAATCAATACTACGTCAATATTTTTCAAAGAATCTTGAGCAGAAGAATAAGCCCCCGGATCAGTCAAGATACGAAGACCATTCTCCTCGACGAGCAAACAACAATGACCAAGCTTTGTGATGAGCATACGATGAGAAAAACGTCGTTATTGATAAATGTTACGCGCCTACGAGGATTTGAACCCCGGATCTCTCGGTTAGGAACCGATTGCTCTATCCACTGAGCTATAGGCGCACAACGTCGAACTTCGAGCATACCTTTTTAACCGTTTCGTCATAAACCACATCTATGCCTATCATAAAATTCGTTCCTGAAGACTTCGTCGTCGATGAGAAGACGAGCATCGTTCCACGAAATGAAGGATCGTACACTATTTTCCAACTGTGGAAAAGAGACTGTTCGACTCTCGAAGCTTTAAACATGCTATCAAAAAAGTGGCACGTTCCACTCAAGTGGTTAGGAGTTGCAGGACTGAAAGACAAAAGAGCCATAACGACTCAACTCTTCAGCGCCAAAGGAAACGTTGCCCCTTGCGACCTCGGAAAAGTACGCATTGAAATTCTCGGAAGAAGCAAAAGCCCCATCTCTACAGGAATGCTCGAAGGTAACTCTTTCAAGATCGTCGTACGAAGCGTTGAGGAAGTTCCAGAAACGAGCGGAGAATTCGTCAACTATTACGGAGAACAACGATTCGGAACCGCAAACGAAGACATAGGACTCAACATGATAAAAGGAGACTGGAAGAAAGCATGCGAGCTCACCGACGATCCGAGAGTTCAAGAATGGTTCGTAAGCCACCCGAACGACTACGTCGGAGCGATGAAAATACTACCGCTCAAACTCCTCAAATTATACGTTCACTCCTACCAATCAAAAGTGTGGAACGAGTGCGTTTCAGCACTCCTCGAAAAAGGAGAAACTATGACCGAATTCCCAATTCCAGGATTTGGAAGCGAAGGAGAACATATTGACGTTCTCACAACAAGAATCGCTCACGATGGAATCACTCTGCGAAGCTTCGTCATACGACAAATACCAGAACTATCATCAGAAGGAGGAACGAGAACAGTTATGATAACTGCAGAAAACGCGACTATGAAAGTCGACAACGACGACCAATTTCCCGGAAAGAAAAAAGTCACTCTCGAATTCTACCTACCAAAAGGATGCTACGCTACAGAATTCATACGACAACTCTTCGGAGAAGTACAAACACTCAAGTAAAAAAAAAGAACTGATTACGTCAACAATGAAACAAGCTCTTCATGAACTCTCTCAATACTCTTACTCGCATCAATAGTATATACTATTCCTTTCTTCTGATAAAATTCCAGTAACGGTTTCGTTTTCTGGTGATACTCTTGCAACCTCTTCGCTATCTTCTCAGGAGTATCGTCAGCTCTCTTCTCAAGCCTCCCACCACACTCATCACAAACACCGGCGTTACTTGACGGCACATCAATACCATACAACTTACCACAAGAAACACAAGAAACCCTGTGCCCCAACCTTCTCACAGCCACAGCTTCAGAAATGTCGAGGTTAATAACAATATCGATATCAACTATTTGCTCAAGAAATTCTGCCTGAGGAACAGTCCTCGGAAAACCATCAAGAACGAATCCTTGAGTACAATCAAGCTCGGAAATTCTTTCCTTGACGAGACCGTTTACGATGTCGTCAGGGACGAGGTTTCCGAAACTCCAGTATGCGTGAGCTTTCACTCCGAGAAGTGTTCCTTTCGCGAACGCTTCACGAAACATTTCACCAGTGCAAATATGCGCGATAGCATACTTATCCTTCAAGAGATCTGCCTGAGTTCCTTTCCCCGACCCCTGAACTCCCATCACGATGATGTTCATACAATCACCTCATTTTTATCCAAGATACCCTGCCCATTCTTCTTTCTCTGTAGCTCCGTTCCACGAATCACGAATCTTCGTGAAATAAGGAATGAGCTTTGGAACAATCTCTTTATACGCGCTGAACGCTTTCTTTATGAGCATCGCATCGTTCTCTTCAGAAGAAGACAACGAAGCAATCAAAAAATCTCTATCAATCATGATTAATCTCTTATAAACTTCGAGAAGTGAAGCTTTTTCAACATCACTCAACACGTTACACTCACACAACTCAGCATAACTCACAGCGTCAGGATGAAGAATTGGTTCAAGAAGGTGAATGACGTACTGAAACTTTTCACGAACGTGAGAACGAACCAATTTCAAAGAAAAATCCTTCTCATCAATAACACCAATATCAAAAACGTCATCCAACTCCTCCCACTTCGGCAACGAATACTTCTTCTGCAAAGGATCAAACAACTTCATCACGGGGAGGAAGCGGGGAAATGTTTAAAAAGGTAGTGGTG
>CAYHWM010000029.1:0-10252 GCA_964359925.1 uncultured Methanosarcinales archaeon | reverse complement strand
AGAGCTGACAAGCCTACAGAAATGAGAAAAAAACAATCTCCCGCAATTCTTTCTCGAGATCCTGAAAGTAATCACGCAAAAGATCTCGTCGAGAGAGTGATGGACAAGGAGGAGAACACATATCCTCTCAGCATTCAAGACCTTCCTTCAACAATTCGATTCCACGAGGTACGAAAAGGAGAAATGGTTGAGCGTGGAACTGTAACTGCAACGTACAAATTCTTCAAAACGCACCCTGGAGGGTATACTGCTTGGAAGTTCCAAGAAGGTGATGAAACTATCGTCGTCGTCACTGATTATGAGAGTGATGGGTACAAAGCAACAAAAACGAGAGGAACGTTCGGTCCTGAAGATGAGAAACTTATCGCGTTCGCAAGAGGAGCAACAGTGCTCGTTCTTGACGCGCAGTACTCTCCAGAGATGTATCAACGATGTATCGGGTGGGGCCATAATGAAACGCTTCACGCGTGTGAGCTCGTCAAAAGAATAGCTCCTAAAACGTTCTGCCCAACGCATTATGACCCTTCCTCGACGGACGATCAGCTCGACAAGAGCCTCCAAGAAATGAGAGTTGTGCTTGATGGAACGAGTACGAGACTCGTCCCTGCTCGAGAAGGTCTTGAGGTGAGTGTGTGATGTACTCCTCACGAGAGCTCGACGAACACTTGAGAAGGTATGATCGAGAGATGGTATTGTACTCGAACGCTATCAGAGTTTTGAAACGAGAACCAAGAAGTTCCGAGGATGGAGACTTGTCAAGTATGGTGAAACTTCCTCTTGTGCCAGTGCATGAGCATCGTGGAGGAAGTTACTTGACAAGGCTTACCGTTGAGCGAGCACGTACCGCTCCGCTCTCTTCTGAAGAGATTGCAGATATTTACGCAACACAGGAGAGGGAACGAGTATTGTTGAATGATGTTATTTTGGAACTTTTGAAAAATGTTGCCGGAACGGAATCGTGTTTGTAGATATTCAACGCGAAGAGTATTCTGTTGTGCTCACAAGAGTATCTCGTCGAACTCTTGAACCTTGACCATCTTCGCAGTCGTGAATTTTCCTTTTGTCATAAATCGTTCTACTTCGAAGATGTGGAGTTTTTTCTCTTCTAAGAGGAGTTCGTGGGGGAGAGTGTCTGGGAATCGTTTCTTCGTCGAGTATTCTTCGAGTGTGAGCCATTCGTGTCGTGCTTTGTGCGTTTGCGTCTTTAGTGTTCCCGTGCAGTGGAGTGTTTCGACGATGAAGATGATGTGGTGGTGTAAGAGTTTTCCGTCGTCGTATGTTTTGATGAACTCTATCGCTTTGAGTGTCGTCGTTCCTGCTACGAGTCCTGTTTCTTCTTCCAAGTCTCGAATCGCACACTCGACAGGGTTCCACCCGAAATTAATCTTTCCCGACGGGAATCCCCAGTACCCGTAGAATGGTTCTTTGAGTCGTTCTTGGCACAATATCTTGTCGCCGTCACGAGCCATAATGATAACGGTCGGTGTTGGCAGTTCTGCTTTCTGTCCCGTTGCTCCTTCGATGAACGCTGAAACTTTTCTTCCTTCAGTCGTCAAACCGTAACCTTCTTCGAATTTTCCTACGAGTCCTTCTTCTTCTAACTTCTTTAAGTGGTACGAGAACAAGTTAGATTCTCCAACGTTTCCCCATAACTCGTTAAACGTGGCTCTCGGAACGTGAATAAGTTTGAGAAAAATTTCTTTTCGTATATCTTCGCCACCCATACGTTCAAGGATGGTTGAACTCCTATAAATAGATGTATCTCAAAAAGTATTGAGTGAGTGCGAGCAGGGGCAGTATATTTTTTACTAATTAATAGTAACATTTAAAAGTGCCTCTCTCTACTATTTTAGTATGGCTCAGTTAGTCGAATCACGACCACACTATCATTTCGTCACTAAATTGCTTATCGGGTTGTTCAATGATGGAGAACTTCCAAATGTACGAAACATATGTATTGAGCAGACATATGGGTATGTTGGACGTATCGAGTATGTTGATGGTCACTCCCACCTCTTTAGGGGAACAAATATGGGAGTGAATTCTATTGGTGCTTCGGAAATATCTGGGGACAAAGGGTACACTAAATTTTTCCTAAAAAAATTAGGATATAGTACTCCTGAATGGGAAATCTTTTTGATGCAGGAATATATGGAAAAACTGAAACGATCTCAATCGAGAAATGGTTTTCAAGATGTACAAAGAAGTGCATCTCAAGCTCCCCAATACGTAGAACACTCCTTTGGATACCCCTGCTATGCTAAACCTAATTTCGGTTCTCAAGGCAGGGGAATAGTTAGATGTGAAACTCCGAAAGATTTAGAACTTGCTGTTGAAGATTTCTGCAAACAAGGTTTAAACTTATTTTTGGTGGAGAAAGCTGTATCTATGCCCGATTTTAGAGTTGTGGTTTTTGACAATGAAGTGATTTCTTGTTATCAAAGAATTCCTCTACAAGTTGTTGGCGATGGAGTATCAACTATTACTATGCTTCTCCAAGAAAAACAAAAGGAATATTTTGGACGAGGAAGGGAGGAAGTCATTAACGTTCAAGATTCAAGAATGGTACAAAAGTTAAGTAGAAAAGGGTTAGATTTACAGAACGTGTTGCCTGTTGGACAAAGATGCCCGCTACTTGACGTTTCCAATCTATCCGCTGGTGGAGAGTCGGAAGAGTTCACACACCGCATACACGCGCATTGGAAAAGATTATCCGTTGCGCTCACTCGCGATATGGGTTTAAGACTGTGCGGGGTAGATATCGCGTGTACTGACTTAGAAGACCCACAATCAGCGTATAGTATTCTTGAAATAAATGCGGCTCCCGGTTTGGATAATTATGCGTCGAGTGGCAAAGAACAATTTGGTAGAGTGAAAGAATTATATAGACGAGTATTCAACGAGTTATAAACACAAAAATAATTATAAAAAAGGAATGAGTGAGAACATGTTCTCCTCATTCTCGTTCCAATTCAGACGACAACTCGACGTGTAATTCTGGCGTGAGGTGTTCTGCGGTACGGAAGAGTTTTCGTAGCATTGCAGGCTGGTAAAAAGCGATGACGCAGTCTGTTTCTTGAGTTTTTCCTAAATACTCAATGTGAACATTATGTTCGAGAGTCATACTATCATGTGGTTGACTTCCTCCCGCGAGAAGAACCACTCTCGACTCTTCGAGGAGTCTTGCCATTACTCGTTCCGTGAAAAATCCGTTAAACCCTTGAGGGAGGTGTGTTCTTTCTCGAGTCGTGAAGTATGATCCTCGATTGACGAGCTGAACAACTGTATCGACAGACATTCCTGATCGGAGAGCGACGTATGCTGAATCTTCTGGAATCCAGAGGTTGAGAACTCGTCGAGGAATTGTTTCCAAACGTAAGCAGAAATCTATCGTTCGGTCATCGTAGTTGAGTCTCGTGTTCGAATCACCAAGGTACGAGACTCCTCCGTATACTCTCGACTCGGGAACCCACGACCACAAAAACTGTGACAGTATGTCTCTCTTCTCACACACTTGAGAAACTTTTCCTTTTCTGTCGACGGAGTGTTCGAGGAGCGCTATCTTGAGCGGGTGTCCTTCTCTTGTTTGGTCGTACACGAGTTGCGTTCCTGGTAGTCTGACTAATAGCTCGTCACAACTTCCTTCCCGATGATGTAGAACCATTCAGCCCCCTACTTCCTACGACCAACAACCTACTTCCTACGATGACCTCGCCGTGATGCAGTCGCCTGCGGGCTTCTTATCACGTCGAGCTCATTCGCTTCGCTCATGACCTCGCCGTGATTTGAACACGGGACCTCACGATTATCAGTCGTGCGCTCCACCAGGCTAAGCTACAAGGTCGTTATTCTTATGGTATGTTTTCGCAATGAAAAATGAAAATGTACGCCCTTGGCCAGGATCGAACTGGCGACCTCATGATTAACAGTCATGCGCTCTACCGCTAAGCTACAAGGGCAAGCAATGACGAAAACAAGTATGTTGTTTTAAAGACTTTCGTTCGGGTGAGGAGAAAAGTGCATCATGCTGAATGCTCCAGTACCTTATTGTCTCTTAAGTATCGTGGTGTGAGCTTCCAGTGTGGTACTGATGAACTTTTTACTGGGGGGAATTCGTGGATTGGTTTTCTGTATTTCGGAATGACGAGATCATTTCTGCATGTTGCAGAATACTCTTGTCCTGCTAAGAATGTCGTAGCTCCTGCTGATATGGGGAGATATTCTGTTCCTTGTTGTATCCATCGTTGGTTTCTGGTTGCTGAAAGTCCACAAGGCTTTCCACGATGTACCTTGTTTGAGCAGAATGCGTAACAATCAACGACTTCGTCTGCAAGACATAATAGTTTTGGGATGACGGGGAATGGCTTGTTTTCGTATGATGTGGTGATTGACCCTGCTGTCACTTGTACTCCTTCCCATACCAGTCGTTCGATAACTTCTGGAATTTTGTCTCCGAACATAAATGGTTCATCGATAAAGACTGCTCGCAGTCCTTTTTCGTGAACTATTTCGTGAATTTTCCAAGCGTTGTGATACCCGTCTGCTACTCTGATGAGTTCTGCTGGAGTTTTTGTGTGATTGCGTGAAACGTTTGTTTTTCCGTCTCCAAGTTTCGTGTCGAAATCTGACTTGAATAATGCACAGGGTATTTTTGTTAGTGTGATAATGTGCGCAAGTTCTTCTGTTTTTTCTGCATACATTGATCCTATGTACATCGTGAAAGCTCCTATTTGTCCGAAACAGTGACCTTTGTGATCAGGAAGTCCTTCTTCTCGTTGAACGTGGAGGTAGCATGCTGGTCGTGGAACTCCAAGATGTGGAATTGTTCTTGATGAGCGTTCTTGACATCCTTGTCCGACGCTGCAAGGAATTCTGCTCCACGTGTGAATATCTGCGTATGCGGCAATTTCTCCCATGATGAAGTGTGGCGTATTCACTCCGTTCATCATCGTTCCTGTGACGAGTACTTTTCTTCCTGATTGTACAAGTTCATCAAGCACTACTGCAAGTTGTGGGTCGTTCAAATGGTGTGCTCCGTTGAGCATGACTATTTCTATTTCTGGTGTAATGAGTTGTACGAGTTCCTCAATTCCTGATATTTCGTGAGCTTGAACTGTTTTCTCAGGGAGTGATTTAGAAACTATTTTTGATCCGTGTTCAGGGTCGTCTCCTTTTGCTTTTAAGACGAGTATATGGTCTTTTGGAACGGTGTTGCTTTCTACTAATCTTGAGTATGCAAGAATAACTTTTGCTGAAAGTCCACTACCCCTCGCAGGACTTGCACATAATTCCATGAGCGGTTGTGGAGACTCAAATAAACCTATTGACATATGCCTATGACACCCCTTTACCTCCCCGTCAGAAAACGATAACAGTATTTAAGGATTGATGAACAAGAATATATGAGTTACAGACAACAAAAAGTAATAAAGGGGGAGTGTTCTTTTGTAAAGTATGGATCTTGAGATGTTGAAGGACTTAGTTAGTGGACATTTTTCGAACGTTGCTCCTTGGACGGTAAACGCTAAGTATGATACTGCTCGTGGTGAATCTTCGAGAGTAATAGGATTGAGAGTGCAATCATTTAGAGGAGCTCATCGTTGTTCTGCTCACATTGGAGGGGTAGTACTTGCCGATGAAACTGGAGAGTCCATCCTTATACGAGAAGGAAGTGGCAACAATACTGATGAGTTTATTCCTTCACTTGACAGAAAGATCCTTCGCAATCTCGAAACATATTTGACTTCTCGAGGATTTCAGGTCAAGTACGAAGAAAAGCCATCCTACCTCTGCCCTCACGAGAACCCACCACACCCCGACGAGTCAAGAATCTCCCTCGCATCCCCGTAACACTTTTAAACTACCTTCTTGTTGTTCTTGGTTATGTCTCGTGAAGATGAGCTCTTGAGGGAGCGTTTGAGGAAGTTGAATGACTTGCGGGAAAAAGGCATCAACCCGTACCCGTACTCATTTCCTGATAAGGTATCGTCGACGAGCATTCATTCTCAGTATCACGACGCGACTCAAGAGCCGAAAGGCAACGTTAGGACTGCTGGCAGGATTACGAGTATGCGTGATATGGGTAAGATCGCGTTCGTTCATCTTCAGGACGAGTTTGGTAAGATTCAGGCATTCTTCAAAAAAGACCAGCTTGGAGAAAAGTATGACGTTCTCAAACTGATTGACATCGGGGATATTATCGGAGTTGAAGGTGGAGTGTTTCGAACGAAAGCGGGAGAACTCTCCGTGTACGCAAACACCATAGAAGTATTGTGTAAATCTCTCCGTCCACTTCCAGAAAAATGGCACGGGCTCAAAGATGTCGAAGCACGATACCGTCAACGATATGTTGATCTCATCATTAATCCTGATGTGAGGGACGTGTTCCGAAAGAGGGCGCTCATCATCAATACTATCAGAGGAGTCCTTAACAACCATCAATACCTCGAGGTAGAAACACCAATCCTTCAACCTATCTATGGTGGCGCGTCTGCAAAACCTTTCAAGAGTCACTTGAACGCGTTAGATATGACTGTCTATCTCAGAGTAGCAAACGAGCTTTCCCTGAAACGATTAATCGTCGGTGGTTTTGAGCGAGTGTACGAGTTTGCGAAAGATTTCAGGAATGAAGACATTGATAGGTCTCACAATCCTGAATTTACTCAGCTCGAGTTTTACGAGGCGTACGCGGATTATACCACGATGATGGAACGCGTGGAAGAACTTGTCGCTACGTGTTGTCAGAAACTGAATGGGTCACTTAAGATTCAATACGGAGACTACGTCATCGATCTCTCTCCTCCGTGGAAGCGTGCAACGATGAAAGAATTGCTGAAAGAACACGCAAAGATTGACGTTGATGAATACTCTGATGAGGAATTGTTTGATTTGAGGACGACGTACAACATCGATGTGGAAGGAGATCTCACTCGAGGTTTGATGATTCAGCAATTGTTTGAAGAACTTGTCGAGGATAAACTCATTCAGCCGACGTTTGTTACAGAGCACCCTCTTGAGACGACTCCGCTCGCGAAACCTTCAAGAACGACGGAGGGTCTCGTAGAACGTTTTGAATTGTTCATCGCGGGTATGGAGTTTTCGAATGCGTATTCTGAAATGACTGACCCCGTATTACAGCGTCAGTTGTTGGAAGATCAAGCGAAACAACTTCGTGCAGGTGCTGAGGAAGCTCACCCTATGGATGAGGATTTCGTTCAAGCGATTGAGCATGGTATGCCTCCAACAGGAGGAGTAGGAATTGGTATTGATCGTCTCGCGATGTTGTTGACGAATAATCAGAGTATTCGTGACGTTATTTTCTTTCCTTTTATGAAGGCGGAGGATGAAAGTTCTGTTGTTGGTAGTGTGAAGGATGCTGGTGTCGTTCAGAAAAAAGAGTTGGTGAAGAAGAAATGAATGAGAAAGTGATGGAGTATTTCCTCGAGAATAGGAGTATTATTGGTCTTACGGAGGATATTATTATCTACGGAAGAAAAATCAAGCACGTTAAAGCAAGAATTGATACTGGTGCTACGAAGAGCAGTATGGATGAGTCTCTCGCGAAAGAACTCATTCTTGGTCCTTCGATTAAGAATGCAGTCATTAAATCTGCTTCTGGTCAGACGACGAGGCCTGTCGTGAAAGCTGAAGTGAGTATTGGTGGGAAGAAAGTATCGACGGAGTTCACACTTATTAGTAGGGCTCATATGAAGTATAAGGTTCTTATTGGTAGGAATGTTCTCTCGAAGGGTTTTCTTATTGATCCTTCAAAGAGGGGCGATGATGAAAAGGAGGTTGACGTATGAAAGCTGCAGTTATTAGTCTTGGGAGTATTTCTTCGCGGTGGGTTGCCGTCGCACTCAGAGAACACTTCGAAACTGTTGACGAACTCGACCTGAAAGATATCGAGGTTGAATTGGGGCTGAAAAATGGTGGCGTGCTGTATCAAGGAAAACCTTTGGAAAAATATGACTGTATCTACGCGAAGGGCAGTTTTCGTTTTGGAACTCTTCTCAGAGCTATCACGTCGTATCTCTCTCCTACGACGTATATGCCTGTCAACGAGCGAGCGTTTACTGCTTCTCACAATAAGCTTATTGCTCATCTTCGATTGCAGGCCGGTGGCGTTCCGACTCCTAAGACGTACATTGTTGCTACTGCTGATGCTGGAAAAAAGTTGCTCAAGAAACTGCAGTATCCTCTTATTATCAAACTCCCGTCGGGTACTCATGGTAAAGGAGTTATGTACGCAGATAGTATTGAGAGTGCTACGTCGATGATTGACGCTCTTGCTCTTCTTAGGCAACCATTCCTCCTTCAAGAATACGTCGAGACTGGTGGCACTGATACGAGAGCTATCGTCGTCGGAAACTCTGTTGTTGCGGGGATGATTCGTTCTTCTGCTCCTGATGATAAGCGTTCAAATCTTCACTCTGGTGGCGAGGCAACTCCTGTATCGCTCGACGCTGTGACGAAGAATGTTGCGATTAAAGCTGCTCGCGCGTTGGAGTGCGAGATTTGTGGTGTTGACATTTTGCAAACTCCTAAGGGGCCTCTCGTTCTCGAAGTGAACGTTTCTCCGGGGTTGCAGGGCGTGACGAACGCTACGGGTATTAATGTTGCTCAGAAGGTCGCGAAGTATTTGTTTGATCAAACGGTCGCGTTTAAGAAAGTAAAAAATGCAGGACTTCTTGATGATGTGAAAAAAGAAGAACCAGTTCCTGCTGAGGGGAAAGAAATTCTCACGACGATCGATTTCCGTGGTGAGCGAATTATTCTTCCTGTTCTCGCATCGAAAATTTCCGCTCTTACTGAGGGCGAAGAAGTAATGATCAGCGTTCAGAAAGGAAGTATTATCGTTAAAAAGAAATAGTTGAGTGTTGGGGTTGAAACAGTATGAGAGTTACGGGTACTGAGCCGAACATTGTCCACCTTCTTCAACAGTATGAGCACCTTCCTCGATTCCGCGATGGTAGAATTGATTACACGAACTCGAAGAGTGCGCCTATTCTTCTTTGTTTTATCGAGTACGATGGAGAATTTCTTCTTCTGAAAAGAAGTGAGAAAGTTTTGACCTATCGTGGGTTGTGGTCGACCGTTGCGGGTTTTATCGACGAGCCGAAGCCTCTTGCCAAAAAAGTGTTGGAAGAGTTGGATGAAGAATTGGGAATTCAACACCCGCTTGTTCAATCGTTGTACTTCGCGAAACCGTACGAGTTTAACGACGTCCAAGCTGGCAGGTCGTGGACTCGTTGCGTGTCTCTCGCAACGTTGAAGAACCGTCCAGACATAGTGATTGATGGAGAGCACGAAGCGTACACTTGGAAGAGACCTTCGCAATTTAACGGGTACTCGTTCCCTCCAGGGTTTGAAGAATCGTTAGGAATGGTGCTGTGAGGTGGTCAATCTATGATTGATATTGGTAGACTGGAACAGGAACTCATAGTTGCTTGTCGTGCAGTGAGGGAGTATACTGTAACGAAGAGGAGAGGCATAAAAGATATTGGTAAAGACTGTTCTGCTGGAACGACTGATTTTAAGGGAGAGATTCATCCTTCTGCGGTTCTTACAGAGGTGGATATTCATAATCAAGAGAGCATCATTTCTCATATGGGTACAATTTTTCCTTCACTCTACATCGCTGTTGAAGAAAATATGGAACTTGATCGGCAGACCGTGATGCAGAAGGCGCTTTATAGTAACAAAGATGTCGCACACTATCTTCTCTCGCTTGACGCTATTGATGGAACATTTCTTTATGCTTACACTTCGAGAGATGACTATGCTATCTGTGCAGGAATACTTGAGCGTAGCGGGGACTCAACTGGTCGTTTCCGTCGTGTTCTTTTCTATTATCCTGAAAAAGATTGCTTTCTTATTGCTCGAGGGAAGAATGATGTTGTCTGGAAAGATTCATCAGGAAAAGAAGACTTAGTTGTTCGAGTTGGTAATCCAAGATTAACTATTGCAGATTTCCAATCAAATAAACTTCATGGAGAAAAGAAATTTGGTTTCAAGTTACCATTTTCTAACGATGGCGAAGCTATAGTTGCGGATATTTCTGGATTGTTGAAGGGAGACCGCGCAGGATATGTCTGGAAAAGAGGGAAACTTATTGATAGTGCTTGTGGTGCTTTCGTTTTGGACTGTCTTGATTTTTATGTTCGGTATGATGATGGTTCTCGACTGGGAGACCTTACTTGGGGCGACACTTTCGAGGGCGCATCAAGGGTACTCGCACGAATGCCTGATA
>CAYHWM010000028.1:0-10506 GCA_964359925.1 uncultured Methanosarcinales archaeon | reverse complement strand
TGACGTGTCGAAGCATTCTCTTGTTCCTAAGCATGCTAAAGTTTCTGATAGTGAGTTGAAGGAGATGTTGCAGAAGTTTTCTATTGATATTTCTCACTTGCCTAAGATTATTATTGATGATCCTCTCGTTTCTGAGTTGAAGTTGAAAGAGGGTGATGTCGTCAAGGTTTCGAGGCCTTCGAGGACTGCTGGCGATACGGTGTATTATAGGAGGGTTGCTAATGCATAATCCTTCTTCTGTCGTTTCTCCGCATAAGGATGCTTCTTTCGTGTTGATGCAGAAGTTTTTGGAGGAGAATTCTTTTGTTGGTAGTACTATTCAGTCGTTTAACTCGTTTATTGAGAAGGGTCTTCAAAGAATCGTCGACGAGAATAAAATTATTGAGCCTACTATTATTCCTCAGAATGTTGAGAGTTTCAAAATAAAGTTAGAGAAAGTGTGGGTGAAGAAGCCTGAGATTATTGAGGCTGATGGTTCGAGGAGGGATATTTATCCTTTGGAGTCAAGAATGCGTAAGCTGAGTTATTCTGCTCCTTTGTTCGTCGAGATTTCTTCTCACGTGAATGATGTTCAGAGAGAAAGTTTCACTCCTCAGATTGCAAGTTTGCCTATTATGTTGAAGAGTAATTTGTGTCACTTGAAGGGTCTCAGCAGGGATGAGTTGATCGAGAAGGGTGAGGATCCTGATGATTCTGGCGGTTATTTCGTTATTAATGGTACTGAGCGTGTGTTGATTCACGTTGAGGATTTGGCTTCTAATAATATTCTTGTCGAGCAGGCGGGTAAGTGGCCTTCTGAGTGGGCTGCGAAACTATTCTCGGAAGCTGGTAGTTATAAGATTCCTCACACTGTTGAGCGTTTGAAGGATGGCTTGTTTTACTTTTCGTTCTCGAGGGTGAAGAGGGTTCCTTTCATTATTCTCGTGAAAGCTTTGGGTTTGACGAAGGATGAAGAGATTATGAAGTTCGTGTCGAAGGATGAGCAGTTTGATGAGGTTCTTATTAACTTGTTCGAGTTCGCGTCGATAAAGACGGAAGATGATGCTTTGGATGCTGTTGGTAAAGCGATGGGTATTACTCAAACTCGTGAAATCAGGCTTGAGAGAGCTCAGGAATATCTTGATAGGTTTTTGTTCCCTCATATTGGTTTCTCGAGGAAGGATCGCCCTATGAAGGCGTACTTGGCTTGTAAGATGGTGAAGAAGTTTGTTCTCGTGTCGACGGGTAGAGCTCCTGAGGATGATAAGGATCATTATATGAATAAGAGGTTGAAGCTTGCTGGTGATTTGTTGGAAGACTTGGTCAGTGTTAATTTGAAAGTCCTCATCGGCGACTTGTTATACAATTTCCAGAGAATGGTGAAGCGTGGTAAGTTCCCTGCGTTGCGTACGCTTATTAGAGAAAAACTTCTCACGTCGAGGGTGTATAGTGCTATGGCTACTGGTAATTGGGTTGGTGCAAGAACGGGAATCTCGCAGAGAATCCAGCGACTCAATCATTTGAACACGTTGTCACACTTACAGAGAGTTGTTTCTCCATTGTTATCATCTCAAGAGAATTTTGCTGCGAGAGAGTTGCACCCGACTCATTTGGGTAGGGTGTGTCCTGTGGAGACTCCTGAGGGTACGAATATTGGTTTGAGGAAGAACCTTGCTCTTCTCGCTACTACGTCTGGTGAAGTTTCTGAGCAGGAAGTTCTCGCAACGTTGCGCTCTTCTGGTATGAGGGGTGTGGAATGAGTGAAGTATTCTTGAATGGGAAGTATGTTGGTGATGTTGAAGCTGGTGAAGCGTTTTCTCATCATATGCGTTCTGAGAGGAGGAGGGGTGCTCTCGCTCCTACTGTTGGTATTAGGTTTTCTCCTTCGTTGAATCAAGTGTTTATCGAGGCTGGCAGGGGTAGAGTTCAGAGGCCTTTGATCGTCGTGAAGGGTGGTCAGCCGTTGTTGACTGAGAAGCACGTGAAGCAGTTGGAGGCGAAGGAGCTTTCTTGGAATGATTTGATTAAGCAGGGTATTGTTGAGTATTTGGATGCTGGTGAGGAAGAGAATGCGTTGGTCGCTTTTACTTCTGGTGATGTCACTCCTGAGCATACTCACTTAGAGATTTCTCCTGTTGGTATGTTGGGTCTTGTTACCGCGTTGATTCCTTATGCTAATTTTATGTTGCCTGTTCGTTTGATTATCGGTTCGAAGAATCAGCGTCAATCTATTGGTCTTTACACGGCGAATTATCCTGTTCGTTTGGATATGGATGTGAACATTCTTCATTACCCTCAGCGTCCTGTCGTGAAGACTATTATGCATGACTTGTCGCAGTATGATTCGTATCCTGCTGGTCAGAATATTGTCGTCGCAGTGTTGAGTTATCGTGGGTATAATATGGAGGACGCAGTCATTATCAACAAGGCAAGTATTGACAGGGGTATGGGCAGGTCTACATACTTTAGGATTGCTGATGCTGAAGAATTGCGATACTCTGGTGGGCTTACTGATGAAGTCAGCACTCCTGACAAGGATGTGAAAGGGTATAAGAGTGAGAAAGAGTACAGGTTCTTAGAGACTGATGGTATTGTTCAGGTCGAGGCTCAAGTTGGTGAGGATGATGTCATCATAGGGAAGACTTCTCCTCCACGATTCTTGACTGGTATGGATGATTATGCTTTCGCTTCGAATGTGCGTCGAGAGTCTTCTGTTTCGATGAAGCACGGCGAGACTGGTATTGTTGACTTCGTGTGTCTTACTGAGTCTGAAGATGGTAACAAGCTTGTTCAAGTGAGACTGAGGGATAATAGAATTCCTGAGGTTGGTGATAAGTTTATTTCGAGACACGGTCAGAAGGGTGTTGTTGGTACTATCGTTCCTGAGAATGATATGCCTTTCTCGTCGACTGGTATCGTTCCCGACTTGTTGTTCAATCCTCACGGTATTCCTTCTCGTATGACTATTTCTCACTTGCTTGAGTTGTTTGGTGGTAAGGTTGGTGCGTTGAGTGGTAGGTATATTGATGGTACTGTGTTTTCTGCTGAGCCTGAGGAAGCGTTGAAGAAGGAATTGGCGTCGTTGGGTTTCCGCGAGGATGGTACTGAAGTCATGTATAATGGTGTTACTGGTGAGAGGTTTGCGGCGAGAATATTTATTGGTAATATGTACTACTTAAAACTCAAGCACTTGGTTGCTAATAGGTTGCAGTCGAGAGCGAGAGGGCCTATCAAGTTGTTGACGAGACAGCCTACGGAAGGTCGTGCGAAAGAAGGCGGTTTACGACTTGGTGAGATGGAGAAGGATACTATTGTTGCTCATGGTGCTTCGTTATTGTTGAAGGAGCGTTTCGAGAGTGATCGTACTGTTGTTCCAGTATGTGAACAATGTGGTATGGTCGCTATTAATGATGGCGTGAAGAAGAAGACGTATTGCCCTGCATGCGGGGACAGTGTTGAAGTGAGTGATGTTGAGATTTCGTACGCGTTCAAGTTGATTCTTGACGAGTTCAAAGCTCTTGGTGTTCACTTGCGTTTGAGATTGTCGAGTAAATATTAAAGAAAACATGATAATATGATAATATGCTAATATGAGAATGTGAGAATGTGAGAATATGAAAATATGAGAATGAGGATACAAAATGGTTGCTGAAGAAATAAACGCTGCGGTCGTGTCGGAGGAAGTGTTCGAGAGCGAAGCTCCTGTGAAAGAGACTCGAGTGAATGGTGATATCGTCGAGGCGAGGAAAGAAATTATTTCTGAGGATATCAAGCAGTATATTTCGAAGCAAGTTTCGAGTATCGTGTTTAGTGTTCTTTCTCCTACGTTAGTGAAGAAGATGGCTTCTGCGAAGATCGTCACTCCTGAATTGTATGATCGTGAGGGGTATCCTGTCGACGGTGGTTTGATGGATGTGCGATTGGGAGTTATTGATCCTGGGTTGAGGTGTAAGACGTGTTCGAGTAGGTTGAAGGAGTGTAATGGTCACTTTGGTTACATTGAGCTTGCAAGGCCTGTTATTCACGTAAAGTTTGTTCCCGTGCTCGCTACCGTGTTGAGATGCACGTGTAAAGAGTGTGGTAGGATTTTGATTCCTAAAGAAAAGGTTGATTCTGCGAGGGCTGCTCTTGATGCTGTTGAGCGTGATGAGGGTGTTGAGGATCGTAGGCGCGCGATGAAGTTGATCGTTTCTAAGATGAAGACTGCCGGTAAGTGTCCTTGGTGTAAGGCGAAGCAGGGCAAGATTATGTTGGAGAAGCCTACGTCGTTTGTTGAGGATGAGAAGAGGATTTCTCCAGTATCGGTCAGGGCAAGGTTGGAAAGAGTTCCTGATGAGGATATTGCATTGTTCGGTATGGATCCTAAGACTGCGAGACCTGAGTGGATGATTTTGACTGTTCTTCCTATTCCTCCAGTGACGATGAGGCCTAGTATTACTCTCGAGACTGGTGAACGTTCAGAGGATGATTTGACTCACAAGTTGAGTGATATCGTCAGGATTAATCAGCGATTGTTCGAGAATATTAATGCTGGTGCTCCTGAGATTATTATTGATGACTTGTGGGACTTGTTGCAATATCACGTCACCACGTATTATGATAATGGTCTTCCACAGGTTCCTCCTGCAAGGCACAGGTCTGGTCCTCCATTGAAAACTCTCACTGAAAGAATCAAGTCGAAAGAGGGTAGAATTCGTCATAATCTCGCGGGTAAGAGGACGAACTTCTGTGCGAGAACTGTCGTAAGTCCTGATCCTTTCTTGCGTATTAACGAGGTTGGTGTTCCACTCGTGATCGCTATGAAGTTGACTGTTCCTGAGACGATGACGTCGTGGAATCTTGCGTACTTGAAAAAGTTCGTCGAGAGAGGTGCTGGAAAGTATCCTGGGGCGAATTACGTTATCCGTCCTGATGGTAGGAGAAAGAAGTTGACTGATGAGACGAAGGAGGCAGTTCTCGAGGAGCTTCAACCAGGGTATGTTGTTGAGCGTCACTTGATGGATGGAGATATTGTTCTCTTTAACAGGCAACCTTCGTTGCACAGGATGAGTATGATGTCTCACAAGGTAAAAGTTCTTCCTGACAGGACGTTCCGTCTTAATCCGACGGTGTGTGCTCCTTACAATGCTGACTTTGATGGTGATGAGATGAACTTGCACGTTCCTCAGACGGAAGAGGCGAAAGCGGAAGCTGATTTGTTGATGGACGTTACGACTCAGGTTGTCAGCCCGAGGTATGGTTTGTCTATTATTGGTTGTTTGCAGGATTCTATCACGGGATCGTTCTTGCTCACGCAAGATGGTGCTTCATTGTCGAGGGAGAGGGCTATTGCTTTGTTGTCGAGTATTGGAGTTCTTGACTTTTCGAGGGTTTCTTCTAAGAAAACGATTTCTGGTCGTGAAGTGTTTAGTATGTTGCTTCCTGAAGATTTTGATTTTGTTGGCCAATCGAAGGCTGGCGCTCTTGTCAAGATCGAGAAAGGGTTGCTTGTTGAGGGCGTTATTGATCAAGCGAATCTTGGTGGTGAAGGTTCTGGTCTTCTTTTGAGAGCGTTGCATTACAAGTATGGTCCTCAATTGTCGACTGAGATCTTGTTCAAGATTTTCACTCTTGGTAATGAGTACTTGCAGCAGAGAGGTTTCACGACTGGTCTTGCGGATGCTGATCTTCCTCAGGAGGCGTTGTTGAAGATTCAGGGCGCGTTGAGTGCTGCTGATGATGAAGTGTTGAAATTAATTTCGATGTTTGAGTCTGGTGGTCTTGAAGTGTTCCCTGGTAGATCTGCTACGGAAACTCTTGAACTCAAAATTTTGGAAGTGTTGAACAGGGCGAGAAACCAGTGTGGTTCTTTCGTGAAACAATTTGCTGATCCTTCGACGAACATGCTTATTATGAGTACTTCTGGTGCGAGGGGTAGTAATCTTAACTTGTCGATGATGGCTGCTTGTGTCGGTCAGCAAGCGTTGCGTGGTAGGCGTATCATGAACGGGTATCAGGGTAGGACGTTGTCGTGCTTTAAGGCTGGCGATCTTAGTTCTTCTGCTCATGGTTTCGTTACTGGTAATTTCAAGAAGGGTTTGAGTCCTAAGGAGTTTTATTTCGGAGCTATTACTGGTAGGGACTCGTTGATGGATACTGCGTTGCGTACTCCTAAGTCTGGTTACTTGTATCGACGATTGGCGAACGCGTTGCAGGACTTAAAAGTGGAGTATGATGGTTCTGTTCGTGACGCTTCTGGTAGAGTTATCCAGTTCCGTTATGGTGAGGATGGTATTGACGTTTCTCGTTCTGATCGTGGTACTATTAATGTGAAACACATGGTTGCGAGGGTGGAACGATGATTGACGCACTGAAATCTTTTGTTGGTAGGCTTCCTCCAAAGTTGTTGGATGAGATTGAGAAGGAGGCTCCTGCTTCGAAGGCGAAGAGGGTTGCCGAGCTCGTTCTTGAGGAGTATGAGAATATTCAGGTTGATGCTGGTGAGTGTGTTGGTCTCGTCGGTGCTCAGAGTATTGGTGAACCTGGCACTCAGATGACGTTGAACACGTTCCACTTTGCTGGAGTTGCGGAGATGAATGTCACGATGGGTCTTCCGAGACTTATCGAAATTCTTGATGGTAGGAAAGAGCCGAGTACTCCTATGATGGAGATATACTTGAAGTCTCCTTACAATAAAGGAAAAGATATTAAGAGACTTGCACTCTCGCTAAAATTATCTTTGTTGGGCGAGTTCGTCAAAGAGTTTTCGATGAACCTCGTCGAGGGTGTTATTGAGGCGTCGTTGAATGCTCAACTCTTGAGTGATGCGGGTCTTCGTTTTGATGACTTGTTGAAAATAGTTTCTGCTTCTGGTAAAGTGTTGAAAGAGTTTACTGTGAAGAAGGTGAGTGATGATTCTTTTATCGTGAAGTCGAAGAAGGAGTCTTTCTCGTTGAACGAGTTGTACAAGTTGAAGGAAACGTTGAAGGAAATTCCTATTAGTGGTATGAAGGGAATTCATCAAGTGTTGCCTGTCAAGCGTGGTGAGGAGTTCCTCATTATTACTGCTGGTTCCAGCTTGAAAAAGATTCTCGCTCTTGACTTTGTTGATGCTACGCGCACGATGACGAATAACATCGTCGAGATTAATGCAGTGCTTGGTATTGAGGCTGCGAGGGAAGCTATCATTCTTGAAGTTCTCAAAGTTCTCGAAGCTCAAGGATTGGACATTGACATCAGACACATTTTGCTCGTTGCTGACACGATGACGACGTCAGGTAGTGTGAAGGGAGTGACGAGGTATGGTGTCGTTTCTGAGAAAGCTTCCGTGCTTGCGAGGGCGTCGTTCGAGACTCCTTTGCGTCACGTGATGAACGCCGCATTATCGGGAGAGGAAGACTTTTTGGATTCTGTCGTCGAGAATGTCATGTTGAATCAGGCAGTTCCTATTGGTACTGGTCTTCCAGGATTGATAACGAAAGTGAGGAAGAGTGGCGATAAAGATGGCGTGAAGGGTGGTGGAAAGAATGGTTGATGCTGTGAAAAGTGTTGAAGTAAAAGTGAAGAGTGGTGCGAGCCAAGTGAGAGCTCTTGCAGAGAAGGGTAATGTTATCCTTGGTGCTGATGAAACGTTGAAGGAAGTGAGGGCTGGTAGGTTGAAGAAAGTGTTTATTAGTTCTACTCCTCCTAAGGATGTCGTGTCGTTGTTAGAGCGTCATGGCGTCGAGGTCGTTCAGACTGGAGTTTCTTCTGCTGACTTGGGTGTTGCTTGTAAGAAGCCTTTCGGCGTTGCTATTGTCGGCGTTCGCGGTGAGTAGTGTTGAATGGTGAAAAGGGTTCTCGATGTGGGAATGATGCAGATAGCGAGTTCTTTGAGCTCGTTTACTGGTGCGTCTGTTCTCGACGTGAGTGAGCAGGAGGGAGCGTTGGTTTTCGTCGTTGCCGAGGGTGACGTGGGAAAGGCTGTTGGTCCTCAGGGTTCAAAAGTGAAGAGGGTTGAGGAACTCTTAAAAAGAAAGATTAAAATAGTGGAGTTTAACTCCGAGTTAAAGCGTTTCGTCGAAAACGTTATCGCTCCTGTGAGGGCGAAGTATGTTGAGCTCGACGGTGACGTGGTCGTCATCACTCCTGTTGATTTTAAGTCAAGGGGAGTGTTGATTGGGAAGAATGCTTCGGATTTGCGGTTGCTGGAAAGCGTCGTGAAAAGGTTTTTTTCGGTGTCAAAAGTTAAAATTCAGGAAGTGTAACATTAGAGAATTGTGAGGATTCAAGATGGGTCATAAACCAAGAGGATTGAGTGCTGGGAAGGCGTTGAAGTCTCGACGAAAGATCGGGAGATGGCATAGTAAGAAGTTTATTCGTAGAACGTTGAACGTGAAGCGAATGCATGATCCTTTAGAGGGTGCTGCTCAAGCGAAGGGTATTGTTCTCGAGAAGATTCAGGTTGAAGCAAAACAGCCTAATTCTGCGATGAGGAAAGCTGTGAGAGTTCAACTCATCAAGAATAGTCGTCAAATTGGCGCGTTCCTTCCTGGTGATGGTGCTCAGAAAATGGTTGACGAGCACGATGAAGTCATCGTTGAAGCTATTGGTGGTGCTATGGGGAAGTCGAAGGGCGATATTCCTGGTTTGCGTTGGTGTGTTATCAAAGTCAATGGTCAGTCGTTGGACGCGTTGTTGAAAGGAAAGATAGAGAAGGCGAGGAAGTGAGTATGACTCAAGTGTTAGCTTTTGGTCGTTGGAGTGTTGAGGGTATCACCGTCGCTGATGAGGGTTTGAAACGGTATGTTTCTTTGGCTCCTCGACTCGTTCCTCGATCTGGTGGAGTGAGTGCTTCACAGCGTTTCCATAAATCAAAATATTTTATTCTTGAGAGGTTGATGAATAAGTTGTTCGTTCCTGGAAGGAAAGGGAAGAAACATTTCCGCTCGTCGGGTCACATTCCTGGTAAGACTGCTCACGTGTATAACGTCGTTCTTGGAGCGTTGGTGGAGCTTGAGAAGAAGACTGGGAAGAACCCTATTGAAGTGTTCGTGAGAGCTTTGGAGAATGGCGCTCCTCGTGAAGAAGTGATCGCTATTGAGTATGGTGGTGCTCGTTATCCTAAATCTGTCGAGTGTTCTCCTCAAAGACGTGTTGATATCGCTTTGAAGAATTTTGTTCAAGGAGCGTACGGTCGTAGTTTCAAGTCGAAGACGACGATCACTCAAGCTCTCGCTGGTGAATTGTTCGACGCGTACCAATCTTCTACGAAGAGCAACGCAGTCGCTAAAAAGTACGAAGGGGAACGACAGGCAGATAGTAGCAGGTAGTTCTAAGATATTTTTTTTTAGTTTCTTCCTTTCTCTTTTCTGTTCGCTCTCAATCGTCGTTCCTCAAATCGGCAGTTTTTTATACCTAAATGCTTCTTTGATGTTCGGTGATGAGTATGGCTGAATTGGTTGTTCTTGATTTATTGAAGGAGATTCGTGCTGATGTGTTGTTTCTCAAGCGTGAAGTGACTGAGTTGCGTGATTGTTTTCACGAGGATGTTCTTCGTGTTCGTGCTGACGTTCGTGCAGAGGTGGAAGAATCAAGAAGGAGTGGCAATTCATCTTTGATTGATAATGATGCTGTCGTGAAGGAGTTCTTGTAATGACATGTGCCATCAAATGGTCCCCCATAGCGTTGAAAGAGTTGCGAAAACTGGATCATTCTGTTTCTGAACGTATTGTGAGGAAAATAACTGTGGAAGTCGTGCCTCGTCCTGAAACGTTCATAGAGTCTCTTGTTGGTGAGGACTTTTTCAAAATTCGTGTTGGAGATTATCGATTGTTCGTTGATTTTTCAAGAAACCCTGATATTCTCGTCGTTCGGTCTATTCGTCACAGGAGCGTTGCGTATTTGAAGTAATATCTTTTCTCTCACATCTTTTTCATCCTTTTCTTTGTTTCTTCTTATAGGAAAAGAGCTTGCCAATATCAAATTCCGATACTGTGCCTCATCACTTCACGTTCTTCGATAGTTTCCATAAGAATTCAAAGTGATTAAAATGTTCGTTAGAAAAGAATATAAAGACGCGTATAGTGTGCTACTATTATGCCAGTTCCTACTTATGAAATCATAATGCTTCCAGCACTTCGGTATCTTGGCGATGGAAAAGAGCACACTTTGAAAGATGTTGTGGGAGCAATGTCTGAAAAATTCTCACTTTCTGAAGAAGAAAAAGTGCAGAAACTTAAATCCGGTCAAACCGTTATGTATAATCGAACAGCATGGGCGCTGATGTATATGAGTCGAGCTCGCCTCTTGGAAAATCCTCGAAGAGGAGTTTTACAAATAACAGAAAGGGGGATGGAAATCGTGCGAAAAAACCAGATACTCCTTAACGTTGCTATGTTGATGCAATACCCAGAATTTCTGGATTTTAGAAATAAGAAGAAAGCTTCAAGTGAGGAAAAAAATGCTTCTGATATACTGCCCGATATAGGAACTCCTGATGAGTCGATGGAAACAGGATACGCGAAGAGTTATGAGTCACTCAAACAATCAATATTGTTGAAAATACTA
>CAYHWM010000027.1:0-10538 GCA_964359925.1 uncultured Methanosarcinales archaeon | reverse complement strand
TCTTTCGTGTACTCTGGCGTCGTCGTCGTGGCGTACGTGTAGAGTTCTTTGTAGTCGTCGTAGGAGAGCATGGAGAAAGAAACGAGTAGTTCTTTTTATTTCTTTGGAAATGGTAGTTTGAGTACTGCGAATATTCTTCTTTTGAAGAGTTCGTAGTGTTGTTCTGGCACCGTCGCTCCTGCTGCTTGAGGGTGTCCTCCTCCTGCAGCCCCCGGTATTCCTTTGACTGCTGTTCTGAGGATGGTGCTTACTGCTTCTTTTCCGTCTTGTCTTCTTCCGCTGATCCTGTACGTATTTTCTTCTTTGTTTGCGAGGAATATTGTCGTTGATGGGTGTTTGAGTGAGAACAGTGTACTGACTGGTCCTTTGATGTTGTACGGGCTGTCTATTTCTGCGTAGAACGATTTTCCTTTGACTCTGCTGGAGAGTCCTTTGACGATGCCGTTGATTTCTTTGTCTACTTTGTTGTGAATTTTTTTGAGTGCTGATGATTTGATGATGTCGTTCGGACTTTTTGATTTGGAGAGGAGTGTTGAGAGGTGGTAGAGTGCGGGGAGCGATTTTGTTGCTTCGACGCTCGTGATCATCTTGCACACTGTTCCGAGAATAGTATCGTAATAATTTTTTGCTATTTTCCACTTATTTTTCTTGTACGTTTCGGCAAGGAATGGTTCCCATTGTTTCATTCCCATATCTCCTATGATGCCGATGCACGCTAACCATTCTTTTCCTCTGAAGGCGTCTGGTGGTGCGATGTCGTATACGAGTTTTGCGCAAGGGTAGGAACCTCCGGGTATCGTCGTGAACTTTTGTGGTTTGAGTATGTTGGGGCGGTCGTGGTAGAGTTCGTGATGGTCTATGAGATACCACGATACTATCTTGTCGAGTTTCTTGAGGAATGGTAATTGTTCATCAATAGCGAGATCTACAAAGAGTGCGTGAGTGAGGTTTCCTGTCGTGATGTGGAGGAGTGGTAATCCTTCTTGGATTCCTGAGTATTCTGTAGGGTAGAGTTGTGGGATGATTCCTGTTGCGTGTTGAACAAGGTGTTGGAGGAGTATTCCTGACGACATTCCGTCAGAGTCTGTGTGGTGGAATATTCCTACTGTTCCTGCTCCTGCTCCTCCTGTTCTTGAGTGTATTGTTGATAAGAAGGAGTAAAAAGAGAAAAGGGCGCGTCTTTCCGGCAATGATTGGAGCTCGCGCCTTTTCTTCGTTGGGGGACGTAACATAGTTTCATACTCATACAAATATATTAACTCTCTCGCGATTTTCTTTGCTTACTATTTCGTTTTTGCAATGCGCCATGTACTGTTAGTATATTGATGGTATACTACTAATATACTGGCTATGTACTTGTTGTGTTCACTCCACTCTCGGAGCATTGATGCGAACACGATGCTATCCTATTCTATCTTATGTTTCGGCCCCTTTTTTCCATTGTTTTGCTGGAAAAATGGTCGAGTACTAATAACTTTTTTGTGTATGCGCTTGTCGGTACTCAATCACTTGGTGGGAGTTGGCGCTTCGTTCGACCACCAGTGTTTTCTATTCACTGATTCTTCATAGATGTATAAGGAATGGCAAACTATTTATAGGTAATCGTAGATGAGTACGATTTGTAGTACTCTCGTTTATAATATTGAGAACAATATTGGCAAAAGTGGGAGTAAAACAGGTAAGAAAGGTGATACTATATGATTCGTAAAATCGTCAAAGCGGGAAATTCTTCACACACGGTCTCTTTACCAAAGTCTTGGATTGAGAAGAATCACTTGGAGAAGGGTGATCACGTCATCATTCAAGAAGCTGATGGTATTCTCTCTATTGCACCATACGAAAAGAAGGCTGCCGAGGAGAAAGAGTTCATGATTGACTCGTCAAAACCTCTCGTTGATATCAGAAGAATGATAACGAGTGCGTACATGAATAACTACTCAAGAATTCTGTTACAGGGAAGTACCACTTCAGAACAAAGAAAGTTATTCTCTAACTTTCCAGCTTTAGAAATAGTGGAAGAGACCGACAAGCACGTTTTGGCGAGGGATATGCTCGACGCTGAAACTGTTGATGTGAAAGTAACACTGAAGCGTATGGATATGATGGTAAGAACGATGTTCGCATCCATTAAGGAAGGAGAACAGGCGAAGATGGAAGAGCAAGACGGAGAATTAAACAAGCTCTACTTTTTGCTAAACAAAGTGTTGAGAAGGATCGTCGCGGGTGGCGTTTCCTCGTCGTTGAAAGCTGAAGAAGTATTTTCTGTGTGGCTCGTCCTTCAAAGTTTGGAGGGTATTGCTGATGGTTTGAAGAGTAAGGTGAAAGATCTTGATGGTTTGGAAAAGTTGTATCGTGACGCTATTACTGCGTATCACACGAATGACACGTCACTCGCTCATACCGTGATAGAGCGTGCGAAGGCTCAGAATGCTCAGAGTGGTGACAGGTTTGTTCAAGAATCTATCACTGCCATTGCGAGAACAGTCATTAACGAGGCGACCGATGAACAGCACTGAACAACACAACCTCATCACGAGGAATCTTCAGGAAGTGATAGGAAGCGATGAGCTTCAAACTGCTCTCGACGCTGGTGAACAATTAAAGCACTATATTGGTTTCGAGATTTCTGGTAAAGTACACCTCGGGACTGGTCTTGTCACGGGTTCAAAAATTGCTGACTTTCAGAAAGCTGGAGTGAAGTGTTCTTGTTATTTAGCGACGTATCATGCTTGGATTAACAACAAGCTCGGCGGAGATCTCGACACGATTAGGAAATACGCTTCGTACTTCGAGGAGGGATTACGTGGAAGTATCAAAGTGATGGGTGGCGATCCTGAGAAGATGTCATTCGTTCACGGCGATGACTTGTACCACAACAACGATGAATACTGGAGAATAGTTTTAGACGTTGCAAAAAATATGACTCTGAATCGTTCTCTTCTGGCCATCACGATCATGGGACGTAAAGAAGGTGAAGGAGTATCAACCGCCCAGTTAATCTACCCCGCAATGCAAGTTGCAGATATTTTTATTCAGGGATTGAGATTAACTCATGCAGGAATGGATCAAAGAAAGGCGCATGCTCTCGCTCGAGAAGTCGCTTTCAAACTCTCTTCGGGACAGTTGAAGTCATTGAAAGGAGAACCAGTCAAACCGATAGCGTTGCACCATCCTCTCTTGCAAGGATTACAAAGCCCTCCACCATCAACGGAAGGGAAATCAAAGGAGGACATCGTTGCAGAGTTGAAGATGAGTAAGAGCGTGAAAGGTTCTGCGGTTTTCGTGACGGACTCTCCTGAAGAGATTCGCCAGAAGCTCCAACAAGCGTACTGCCCAGCAAAAATTGTTGAACTCAATCCGGTGTTACAATGGACTGAGAATATTATTTTCCGTTCTCCGAAAGCGTCGCTCCTCGTCGAGCGTCCTGCAAAGTTTGGCGGGCAAAAAGAGTACTCTTCGTTCATCGACGTACAAACAGATTTCGCTTCTGGAACGTTACACCCTCTCGACTTGAAGAAAGCAGTAGGAGAACAGTTAATAACGCTACTCGAACCCGTCAGAAAACCTTTCTTGAAGGGGAAACTCCAAAAACTGCACGAAGAGTTAGACGCACTCATCACTCGATAAACACTATGATGCCGATGGACTACAACAGCATAAAACTGCGAGAGTTTCAAAACGTTCTCAGAGAAAAAAACATCGCCCTCGCTTTGTTTTTGAATACGTCGTACAGCAAGAAAGATCCAAGCATTGCTTATTTTTCAGGTGTTGACGTAGAGTTTTGTGCTCTCGCGATTCCTTCAAAAGGACATGCAACGTTGTTCGTTCCGGGATTTGAGTATGAAAGAACAAAAATGAAGACGACGATTCGTTGTGTTCAACCAATGAAAGACCTTTGGAAGACGGTGAAGCAAGAATATCATCGTGCAAAGGTCATCGGTATCAACGCTGACGTGTTGAGCGTGAATGAGGTGAAAGCATTGAAGAAAGAATTCTCGACGTTCAAAGATATTGCTGACGAAGTGTACGAGTCAAGAAGCACAAAGACGAGCGAAGAAGTACGAAGAATACGAGAGAGCATTCGCATCACGGAACGATTATTCATAGAAGTATTCAAAAAACTTTCAAGGAAGAGTTCCGAGTTTCACAGCGAAAAAGACATTGCTCACTACCTCCTCAAAAGAACGATAGAAGAAGATTGCACGCCCGCATTCCCTCCCATTATCGCTTCGGGGAAGAACGCTTCGCTCCCGCATCACGAACCCTCCAACAATCTCCTCAAAGGTTTTCTCGTCATTGATTACGGAGTGAAGAAGAAAGGGTACTGTGCGGACTTGACGAGAACGGTGTACCTCGGAACGCCATCAAAGAAAGAACGGAAAGTGTACGAAACGGTGTTGCACGCTCAACAACGAGCAATAGACACCGTCAAGGAAGGCACAACGTTGAAAGACGTCGATGCTGTCGCGAGGAAAGAACTCGGCACTCTTTCAAAACTGTTCATCCACTCCATCGGTCACTCTCTCGGTATCGAAGTTCACGACGACTTGCCGAAACGAAAGAAGAGGATGAAGACCGTTCTCAAAGAAGGAATGGTTATCACCATAGAACCGGGAGTCTACATCAAAAACAAGTATGGAATCCGTATCGAAGACGACGTTCTCGTCACGAAGAAAGGGTGCGAGAACTTGGTGAAGATAGAGAAAGAATTGATAGTTTTCACAACCTGAACTTCCCATTCTTCTGCACTAATTTCCCGTCGAAGTATAGTTCTCCTCCTTTTCTTAAATCTTTTATCATGTCCCAGTGTAACGCGCTTTTGTTTGTTCCTTTGCATTCTTTGTATGCCGAGCCGAATGCGATGTGGACGCTTCCGCCAATCTTCTCGTCGAAGAGTATGTTTTTCGTGAACTTTTGTATGTTGTAGTTCGCTCCAATCCCGAGTTCTCCTAAGTATCGTGCTCCTTTGTCCGTGTTCAGCATCGCAGTTAAGAACTTCCCATTCTTCGTTGCTGTTTCGTTCACAGCTTTTCCTTTTCTGAACTCTATGCGCACTCCTTCGACTTCGTTGCCGTTGTAAATCGCTGGATAGTCAAACGTGATAAACCCCTCAACACTTTCCACGATGGGAGCAGTAAAAACTTCTCCGTCGGGCATATTGCAGGAGCCGTCGCCGATGACTGCGTTTCTTCCTTTAATGCTCATTCGTAAATCTGTGTCTGGTGTGACGATGCGCACGGTATGAGTTTTGTTCATCGCATCTCGGAGTTTTTTCATTCGTTGAGACCATTTCTTCCAGTCGAGCAATACTGCTCCATAAACAAAATTTTCGTACTCTTCAAGCGACATTCCAGCATCTTGCGCCAAAGCGTTCGAGGGGTAGTCGAACCCGACCCATCGAGTGTGTCCTATAATCTGTTCAGAGAGAGGGTTTGTCGTTCTTCTGCGAAGAGCTATTTTTTTGTGGTCAACATTGCTTAATTCTCGAGTGTTATGGTCTCCACCAATAGATATCCATACTTGAGTGTTTTTGGCTTCGTACATTGCTATGTCGGGAAACTTTCTCAACTGTTCATCGCTCGCGTACTTGTAGTAATCGTACGTGAATCCGGGAAGGACACAGTTCACCGTTGGGTGTGCTCCTCGTTGGATGCATAACTTGTATATTTCTTTCGCGAGTGGAGCGCTGAGAGGGTCGGTATTAATACGCACTCTCTCGCCTTTCTTCACTTTCGTACTGTAGTCAACGAGGATGTGAGCGGTTTTGACGTGTCGGGGGTCAACCATAGGTCGTCATTCTCGAAGAACTTGTTTATATGGTTTTTGTTTTTGTGAACGAAGTGCCCCGACTATGATAATTGTTGTATTATTGAAGGTATCGTTCCGTCAAGAACAGCTTCCAAGAATGAGGTTTTGCTTTCTTCGGTAGGAAAACTTCTTCGTAAAAAACCATTAATGATAAGGTCGAGCCCCTCACTTGTAAGTGAGTTTCTACGGAGGAGTTCCAGCAATGTATTCCAGTGGCGTTCTTGAATGTACGTTGTGTGCCTGTACCCATCGCCAATACTAACCAACACTCCTTGAGTATTCCGTTCATATCGTACTCCGTACTCTCCGAAGTCGTACTCTGATGGGGGGACAATAACTTTTCTGGTCGAGAAGTCGAACGCGAATACTGGAGTGTAAGAATTTCCATCGTTGTTTTCTTGACTCATCGTATCACCCGAACATTCCTATTGGCGCGGCGGTGTCGTCTCTTGCTTGTTTTATAGCATTCACCGCGTTGAGGAAGTGTTCGTTCGTGATTTCTTCGGTGTTTTCTCGTAACGCGTTGTACCCCGCTTCAGTACAGAGAGCTCGTAAATCTGCTCCTGTGAATCCTTCTGTGACGTGTGCAAGGTGGTCGTAGGAGAGTTCTTGTGTTTTCATCGTTTTTGAGTGTAGTTGTAGTATTGATTTTCTGTCGGAGTGTCGTGGTAGTGGTACTTCTATAATTCTGTCGATCCTTCCAGGTCGTAACAATGCAGGGTCGAGTACGTCTTTCCTGTTCGTGCAAGCGATTAATTTAACATTGTCGAGTGGTTGGAAACCGTCGAGCTCGGATAATAACTGTAAGAATGTTCTTTGTACTTCTCTTTCAGCTCCAGTTCCAGCATCTAATCGTGTTGAAGCGATAGCGTCTATTTCGTCGATGAAGATGACGCTTGGAGATTTTTCTTTTGCTAACAAGAATAAGTCGTGGACGAGTTTTGCTCCTTCGCCGATGAATTTTTGTACGAGTTCGCTCGCTGTGAGATGCAAAAATGTCGCGTTCGTTGCGGCTGCTGCGGAGCGTGCGAGGAGTGTTTTTCCCGTTCCTGGAGGTCCGTGTAATAATACTCCTTTTGGTGGTGTGATGCCGAGCGCTTTGAATCTTTCTGGTTGTAAGAGTGGTAGCATGATGACTTCGTGGAGTGCTCTTCGTTGTTCTTCGAGTCCTCCGATGCTTAAATCTCCGGAGATTGGCTTGTCTATCATGATGTAGTTTTCTACGTCGTGTTCGCTGAGTGATGGTATTTTGTCTATGATGACTAAGTTTTTCTGGTCTGCGAGCACTGTGTCTCCTGGAACGATTGCTGGGCACGTTCCGAGCTTGTGTACGAGGAAATGGTTTCCGTTCGGTAGTTTTACTATGATTCTATCTTTGTGGAGCGTTTTGACGGTGCACGCGATGAGTGGAGCGTTTTTTATTTTGTCAAGTTCGCTTTTCAATTGTCCTACGCACGCTTTTAACACTTCGTTTTCTTGTGCGAGTCCGAGTGGTGCTGCAGTATACTCTGCGGAATAATCTGCCGAGTGGCTCAGAGTTTTGCTACTGAGACTATCAGCTACGTGTTCAGCTACTCGTTGAGAACTCTTCACCTTTTCAACAGTCATTGCTGAGACGAGACTGCTTCTTGTTTAAAAATGTTGCGTTGGTCATTCGTCGAGAAAAGAATAAAAAAGAGAAAGAAAAAAAGAAAGGAGTAAGAAGTATGTTTATGCTTCTTCTTCTAAGTCTTCCGTTGTTGCTTCTGCTTCTTCGCCGAAGCTTTCTGAGTCTTCAGCTGCAGGTTCTGCAGGGGTTACTGATGGTTCTTCTTCAGTAACTGCGTCTTCAGAAGTAGTTTCGCTTCCTCCTGATTGTTTCGCTCCTACGACGTCTGCGAATCCTACTTTTGCGAGTACTTTGGAGACTCGGATGCGTACTTTGTCTCCTTGTTTGACTCCTGGAACAAAGAGGATGAATCCGTCTTTCTTCGCGATGCCGTCTCCTTTCGCTCCGACCGCTTCGATCGTCACGTCGAGTTCGTCACCGACTTTGACTGGCGCTGTACCTGATCCGGAAAAGGACGGTCTTCGTCCGAATCCTCCTCGTCTTTCATATGAATCCATGTCTGTTTTCACCTACTGTACATTTCCTTCTCTTGGAAGGATAAGGAGGGGTTGGGAACTGGGTATTTAAGAGTTACTTTTTTAAACGGAGTGCCCAACTCTTATTGTTATGACTACTCCACCTTTAACATCTCAATCACTTCCTGAACGGTATGATGCGAAGGATCGTGAATCGTTTTGGAGAGAGCAGTGGGGCAAGGATGGTACGTATCGTTTCGACCCTAAGAGTAAAAAAGTATTTTACTCCATCGACACTCCGCCTCCAACGTTGTCAGGGATGATGCATGCAGGCCACGCATTTTCGTATTCTCAAACTGACTTCATAGCAAGGTTTCAGCGAATGCTGGGAAAAGAAGTGTTATACCCTTTCGGCACTGATGACAACGGGTTAGCAACAGAGCGTCTCATCGAGAAACTGAAGAAGGTGAAGAGTACGAGGATGGCGAGGTCAGAATTCGTAAAGTTGTGTCTTTCGACATTGGAAGAATTACGGCCGAAGTTCATTGACGGGTGGAAACGTTTAGGTATTAGTTGTGACTTCAACATTTTCTACTCGACGATTGATGATCATTGTAGGAGAACTTCTCAACAGTCATTCATCGACTTGTTCAAGAATGGGAGAGAGTATCGTAAGGATGCTCCTACAATGTGGTGTCCTGAGTGTCAAACGGCAATAGCTCAAGTAGAATTAGATGATGCTATGCTGAAATCTTCTTTTGTCGATTTGAAGTTCGAAGATGAAAAAGGAGGAGATATCATTATCGCTACGACGAGACCAGAGATGCTTCCTGCGTGCGTTGCAGTATTCGTGAATCCTGATGATGAACGATTCAAAAACGTTGTCGGAAAGAAAGTGAAGGTTCCGTTGTTCAACCACTGGGTGACGATTCGTGCAGACCCGAGAGCAGACCCTGCGAAAGGAACGGGAGTGGTGATGTGTTGCACGTTTGGTGACCAGACGGATATTGAGTGGTTTAAAGCTCACAAACTCGACCTCAAAATAGCTATCACGAAAGATGGTAAGATGACTGAGTTGTGTGGTAAGTATGCTGGGAAGAAGATTAAGGAAGCGAGGAAAGAAATTATTGTAGACTTGAAAACTGCAGGACTTGTGAAAGGAGTAAAAGACATCGAACACGCGGTGAACGTTCACGAGCGTTGCGGTATCGAAGTTGAAATACTCCAATCAAAACAATGGTTCGTCAAGTATCTCGACTTGAAAGAAGAATTCCTTGAACAAGGAAGAAAACTTCGATGGTATCCTGAGTTTATGCGTTCACGACTCGAAAATTGGGTTAAGGGTTTGCAGTGGGATTGGTGTATTTCGAGGCAGAGACATTTCGGCATTCCTTTCCCTGTGTGGTATTGTAAGACGTGCGACGAGACTATTCTCGCAAGTGAGAAAGATTTGCCTGTCGATCCCTTAGAATCATCGCCTCCCGTGAAAAAGTGTCCGAAGTGCGGGTGCGCAGAGTTCATTCCTGAAAAAGACGTGTTAGACACGTGGGCGACGTCGTCATTGACTCCAAGAATAGTGCAAGGACTCGTACCAAAGAACATTCAGTCAAAAGTGTACCCGTTCTCTCTCAGACCTCAAGCTCACGATATTATTTCTTTCTGGTTGTTTAACACTCTCGTGAAAGGATACTTGAGCGACAAGTCATTACCGTGGAAAGAAACAGCTATTTCTGGTTGGTTGCTCGCGGCCGACGGCCAGAAGATGGCGAAGACAAAAGGTAATGGTATCGACCCTATGGAAATTATTGAGAAGTATTCTGCTGACGCGTTAAGATATCTCGCGGGAGCTTCAAAACTGGGTGAAGACTTGCGATACCAAGAAAAGCTCGTCGTGACGGGAGAGAAACTCTCGAAGAAGATTTGGAACGCTACGAAGTTCGTCGTTCCTCAACTCGAACAGTATGACGGTGAACGACCTGAAAGATTTGAATTGGTTGACGCTTGGGCGTTGTCAAAACTTCAAGGAACGATAGAGAAAGCGACAGAGAGTTTCAACGTGTACGAATACTCTCAATCACTCCGCGAAATAGAGTCTTTCTTTTGGAAGGTGTGGTGCGACCAATACTTAGAACTCGCAAAGGACAGATTGTACAATCCGCAAAACTACTCAAAAGACGAAGTGCGCTCCGCTCAATTTACTCTGTATCAAGGAACTCTCGCGTTCCTCAAACTGTTCGCTCCTTTCTTGCCTCACTGTACGGAGGAAGCGTACCATTTCGTCCACGCACAACGAGAAGGTATCACGTCGATTCATAGAACGTCGTGGCCAGTAGTTGACAAAACTTTGAAGAATGCTCTCGCTGAGGAAGCTGGCGACGTCCTCGTTGACATCGTGAACGCGGTACGAAAGATAAAATCTCAAAAACAACTCTCTCTGAAAGCGCCACTCAAAGAACTCAGAATCCACTGCGAGGACAAGCATTCAGAACTCTTAAAACTCTTCGAACATGACTTAAAAATAATCACCGCATCAAAAACGCTCATCCGCTCCTCGAACGACGTCACCACACCGTGCGACCGCTTCGCTATAGAAGTAGGAGTAACGTTTGAGCCCAACTTTGACAGTTTGCTAACTATCTCATCGGAAAATGGCGTTTGACAGATGT
>CAYHWM010000026.1:0-10982 GCA_964359925.1 uncultured Methanosarcinales archaeon | reverse complement strand
ACTGCTCTCGTGATACACTCTTCAAATCACGCCGACCTATAATCTTCAGAACTACCCGTACCTTGCGATCGTTCCTGACGTCTTCCACCATCAGCACGGTACTGCTCAGCAGTGTTCAACTGGTCAGCGACTTGATAGAATTGTTCTTTTGCAGATTGAGAAACGTACGCAGTTTCAGTCTTAACAGCTTTCATTGCCTCTTTGTACGAGTCGACGAAACGCTCATCCTCTCGCGTCGCAACACCCGAAGCCATCCTCTCGAGAACTCCAGGAATTTTTTCTCGAACCTTACTCGTCACAGCATAAAAATCTTTGAGTTGCTGAGCGTGAGAACCATACGTGACACCCTCACTCTCCCCCTCCTTCTTCTGAACTACAGAACTACCAACCTCATCCTTGACGACATCCTCCAAACGTTGCTCTTCCTTCCTCACTCGTTCCTGTTCCTTCTTCAACTCTTTCTCTTCATGCTCGCTCTCACGCTCTTCAGCTTCCAAGTCTTTGTGAGCAAGTTCTTCTTCTTCAACGGCTTTTTTTCTTTCTCTTTCTTTCTCCTCTTCAAATTTTTTGAGAGCGACGATTCGTTGCTCTGGAGGCAATTTTTTAATCTCTTCCATCGTCAAAGGTTTCTCACCACTACCATTCCCGTTTTTATCGTCACTCATTGTTAAACCCTAATAATTTATCAACTTCGCTTGCAGTCTTCTCAATATCTTGAAACGTTTTTTCCATATCGTCCTTTAACTTTTTCATAAGGAGAACGAGATCTTCCTCACGCAAACGATACTTCTTACGTTCCTGCACGACGATACCGTTCTCCATCAAATTGTTGACGTGATGAACCACCGTACCCCTCGCGAGCTCCAAATGATCAGCAAGCTCATCACTACTCAACGCTCTCTCGTGCTTCGAAGCTTTGAGAAGCTCTATAAAAATACGGAAACAACTCTTATCACGATCCCTCGAACCGAACAACCCCAAAGACTCACCCAACCACTGCAATTCCTCATTCACACCCTGAACCGCAGGCCTCCTTATTCTCACGATCGTTATGCGGTGATCCATAGCGGTTCATCACTGTTTGCGGACTTTAAAATGGTGCCGGTCGTAGGAAGTGGGTGGTAGGTAGTGGGGAGTAGGAAGTAGGAAGTGGGATGTGGAAACTGTAGGAGTATAGTCCGCTAAAACTGTCCCTCACACTTATACGTATTACTAATACCGAAAGGTATATAAACTATCAGTATTCCCAATACTTATATGGACATTCGCTCTTTAGTAGAACAGAACTCGTGGTGGAAGGATGCTATGCTTATAGAGCAAGACTATGACATTCAACGCTGGAAACAGCATGCACACCTCTGGATTCCTGACATCGTCAAAAAGATCACTCTCAAACCCTTCGCGCTCCACATCATTTCTGGTCCGAGGCAAGCTGGAAAAACGACAGCTCTCAAACTCCTCATAAAAACGCTTCTCGAACAAGGAAAAAACCCAAAATCACTCTTCTACTTCAACTGCGAAAATGTTGCAGATTCCAAGGAGCTCGAAGACGTTCTCAGAACATACAAAGAGTTTCAGGAATTGAACGGCGTGAAGGAAAGTATTATCATTCTTGACGAGATTACACTCCCAAAAGAATGGTTTCGAACAATAAAATTTCTCATTGATACCGGAACACTCAAGTACGATGTAGTCATCCTCACTGGTTCCTCAAGCATCACCATCAAACGACAAGTCGAACTGTTTCCCGGAAGACGAGGAAACGGAAACGATTACACACTCCACCCGCTCTCGTTTCGAGCATTCCTTCGCGTGCTCCAGCCAGAACTCGAAAAAAGAATCCCCCTCATTGACAACCCACTCATTGTAGGAAACAAAGTAGCAGAACTTCTCCCCTACGAGAAAGAACTTACACGACATCTTCTCACCTACTTCGATTACGGAGGATTCCCCCTTGCTGTTGCCAGCATTGACAAGGATAAAGAAGAAGCAAAAAGAACATACCTCAGCTGGATAAAAAATGCGATTCTTAAAGCAGACAGAAGTGACATCATCGCACGGCAAATAATAAAAGTTCTCGTTGAAAGTACCCCGACAGACATTAGCTGGGAAGGAATAGCAAGAAAAATAGAGGTAAAATCTCCAAAAACAGTAGCGTCCTACATTGACCTCCTCACTTCTCTTTTTGTCATCAACGTCTTATACAATATAGACATCAGTACAAAGAAACTCCGCTTCGCTAAAAACAAAAAAATCCACTTCCGAGACCCCCTCCTCCTCGAAATACTTGAAGACTGGTGCCTCGTACCCGCAACAAACAAAACAGCAACACTCGCCGAATCAGTGCTTGTTGAACACCTCTCGAGAGCATTCCCTGGTAATGTCCACTTCTGGAAGGACTCCTACGAAATCGACGCTATAGTACTCGAAAAAAACAATATCCATGGATTCGAAATGAAATGGTCAGAACACGCAGAAGCAAAAATACCCCACAATCTTACCACGTGCACTATCCTTACCAAGAAGGAGTACTCAAAAAAACCATCAAAAATTCCCCTCTCCCTTTTTCTTAGTATGCTGGACGTTTGACTATAGTGCGGGCACTAAGTAATTAATACGAAAACGCACTATGTCCGTTGACAGTTACAAGAAAATTATTAAGAAATAACTGCCGACACTATATTGCTCTCGCTCTTTCTTTCACACTCTGCATACTCTTATTGTGGGATGTAAATTGCCTCCTTCAACAGCAGAAAGACTCCATTCCCGAGGATAGCTTCTCGCAGGCGAAATTCTTTACTTATTGTTTTGATTCTTTAGCAATGTTCCATAATGTTTCAAAAATAGCGATAAATGTTTTCACCGTTGTTTTATCATTGATGAATATAACTCTTACTGGTTCATCATATTGAAGAATAATCATTGTATGGTCTCCAAAGATAGTCATCGCATTTGGAGTTGTTAATTCCAAAAATCTTATTTTTGAATATTTCGATTTTAATTTATAAGTATAAAATTTCCCTTTGTCCGAGAATATTACTCTTTCATGATTTTTTTCTAAGGTTGCTTCTGCCCATTTAGTCCATTCTCTATTAAACTGTTCTGGCTTTGATGCTCTCACACCCATCGCGAGAATTTCTTCTTTTTGTTTTAGAGTTTTAGTAGCTTCCCATACTGCTGTTTTGAATCCATCAAAACCAGTGTAGATTGCTATTCTTGAATTTTCTAATTTTGATTGTCTTATCTTTTCAATTTCGGGGATGAGGGTTTTTGCAATCTCCTCCTCTTTTTTAACATCTTCATGTTTCTTTTGAATATATTCAAGTAGTTTATCTGGGGGCGCGGCTGCAAAATGCTTTACGTTGTTGATAGTTGTTTCAGAGACAAGACCCTTTCTTTTCAAAGACTCAAGAAGTTCATACACTTTACCAGTATTCAACCCCGATTCTTTCAGCAATGACCCAGTCTTAGAATTTCCAATTTTGCTTAATGTGAGGTAAGCAACTGCCTCGTTGTGCGTCAACCCGAGCGATTCAAACATCGTTGTGTTCATATTACTCTACACTTGAGGGGAGGTAATACTTAAATATGTGTTACCATTTAATAGTGGTTGTTAATGGGGAGCGACCACATAACTCAAATGAAGGGGAAAAACATGACGAAGAAGAATAAAACAAGAAAAAGTGCGGAAACAAGGTTTCTAAACAGATTCCCTGCTTTGAGAAAAGCGAAACATAGATTAGTTGAGCCACTAGAAGACAGAGTGCATACAATCGAAAGAGTAATAGAAAATATGAGCAAGACCCTTGCGTTGAGCGATGTACAAACTCGTTTATTTAATTTTTATTCTGAACATAATCCGCAACGGAGTAGCATTATGGTACCAAGTATGCCCTATGAAGTCAGCAGTGGACTATATGGTTGCGGTAGGAGTGAAATACTGTGTTCGTCGCCAGAGATTAATTTAGAGAGTGCATTATCCTTTTTTGCGGAAAGAGGAGACCCTTTATGTGTGGCTATTCAAAAGTATGCGGATGCTTTCGATCCAAATAAGTATTTCGTTCCATCTTCTTTATATTCTTCACTCTATGGAGAGAAATACTGTGGGAGTAGTGAAACCTACTTGAATCTTAACGATTCTTCCGACGATATTGGAACACTAAGAAGACTGGTATATAGAAAGATGACGGAACAGGAATATTTAGGGATGCTAACTGGAAAAATGCCTTTTGCAAAAGATATCAAAAAAGTTTTACATTATTTGCCCAAACCGACGGAAGAAACAAAATGATACACGAAACCACTCGCGAGTTCAAGGGGAAAAAAAGAAAGAAAAAGAACTCCCGTCATCTGCCTTCTACCTTCCTACCGTTTCTTCTTCGGCGGGAATACTCTTTGATACAGCCACGCCGCGATTAAAAACAGGATGACGAGGACGAGCAAGGAGTATAACGCTCCAAACACGCTGAACCCTGCAGTGCTACCACACCAACCATTACTCCAACCCATCATGTTGTACACCATTGTTTGTTTCCTCCGCTCAACCAATCATTATGATTGGAGAGCATTACTTTCTTACAGTATTATTCTTTATGATTTTTATGATGTTGATGCTGTGACGTCGACAAGCTCTCCGCACAATGCTCGCAACAAAACACTTTCATCTTCCCTCGAACACGCTTCGAAAATCCTCCCTCGTAAATCTTGCACTCGCAGTGAGCACACGTGCACACTTTTTCTTTCACGTACACGTCGAGAAGGGATTCATACTCTTTCAGAACAGTTCCTACAAATTTTTCCCCCTTCACCGTAAGACTGTATTCTTTCCTTCCACGACTACCATTCGCCACGCTTAAGAATCCTCGCTTCTTCAAATCAGTCAAGAAAGGGTACACCTGCGACGGAGAAATCTTCCCCTTCGAAGGATTCAACTCTTTCAACAACTCATACCCGTGAACGCTTCCTTGCGACAATCGAAGGAGAACATTCAGCTTGAGGACTCCCGTAATCTTGGTCATATTCTTCCCATCATCACAAGGTTTATATACCTTTCTATTTTTAGATATGTCATACAATAGATATACTCTGAATATGAGAATGTGAGAATATGAGAATGTCCATTCAAGAACAACAGAACTTTTAAACACGAAAGAAAACAAGAATGAGGAAATGACCCTTATGGCAGAAAAACAATATTACCCAAGCGGACAAAGAAAACAACAAGACCATTCTTGTTGTATGGAACGCCCACGAGGAAACTCGAATATCACATCATCCATCAACGCCCACGCCTCCGGACTCGCAGCAGGAAGTATACTCGGAGCAGGACTCCTCTTCGCATCACTCTTCCAATCGACAGGATGGAACGCCTCATGGATTCACGTACCGCTCGGAGCCATTCCATTCCTTCCCACAGGAGGAACAGTAGGTGTCGTTGCTCAAGCACTCGGACAATCCATCTATGGATTCTTTTGCGGATACATCGCCCTGTATGCAGGAATAGTTCTCTACAAAAAATTCTCTTAAAACGAGGTTCATACCAATAACCTGTTTACTACCAACAGAAATTTTAACAACAAAACTTTTAAACACGAAGGAGGAAACAAACACGATGGCAGAAAAACAATATTACCCAAGCGGACCAAGAAAACAAAAAGAACAACCTCAAGCAATAGAAAAGTGCACCATCTCAATCACAGGAATGCATTGCTCGTCGTGCGCAACGAGAATAGAACAAGACCTCAACAAAGCTCGAGGAGTGACAAGTGCGAACGTCAACTTCGCGACAAACAAAGCAACAATATCTTACGACTCGAACAAGACGACGAGAGAATCACTCGAAAAAACAATACAAAACACAGGATACCAAGTCATCAGCACGAAAGAAACAAGAAACGCTCGAGTACTCCACTGGAAAATCATAGGAATGGACAATTCACACTGCATCCAAACAATTCAAGGAGCGCTCACAGGACTGAAAGGGTTGACGAACACAGACTTGAAAATGAACGAGCAAGCAACCATCACGTACGACCCGAGCAAAACGAGTCCGACGACGATAAAAACAACCATCGAAGGAGCAGGATACAGAGTCGTCGAAACGAAAGAACTCAACGCGGAAGACACCGCAAGAAAACAAGAAGCAACAACGCTACGCAACCTTTGCACCTTCGGAATACTCCTCAGTATCCCCATCGTGTGGCTCTCTTTTGATTGGTGGTGGAGACCAACACTTTCCAATTTCACTCTTACCTTCATCGCATTCGCTCTCGCAACACTCATCCAACTCGTCATAGGATTTAGATACTATCGAGGAACACTCATCGCGCTCAAAAACAAAACAGCGACGATGGACACGCTCATCGCACTCGGAACGACAGCGGCGTACGGGTACAGCGTCGTAGCACTCTTCGTACCAACCATAGAACAAGTATTCTACTTCGACACGTCAGCAGTCATCCTCACATTCATCACACTCGGAAAATGGCTCGAAATGAGAGCAAAAGGAAAAGCATCAGACGCGATACGAAAACTGATGGAACTCGCACCAGTTCAAGCACGAGTTCTCCGAGATGGTGAAGAAGTCGTCGTTGCAGTAGAAGAAGTCAAAGAAGGAGACATCCTCCTCGTCAAACCAGGAGAAAAAATACCACTTGACGGCATCGTCATCGAAGGACTCTCAGCAGTGAACGAAAGCATGATCACAGGAGAAAGCATCCCGGTCGAGAAGAAAAAAGGAAGCACCGTCATCGGAGCAACCATCAACACTCACGGAACACTCACATTCAAAGTCACCCGCACAGGAGAACACACGACACTCTCCCAAATTATTAAGATAGTCGAAGAAGCTCAAGGAAGCAAAGCAGAAATACAACGAGTAGCAGACGTCGTATCAAAATACTTCGTCATCACTGTCAGCATCATAGCGCTCATCGCATTCCTCGCATGGTACTTCATAGCAGGACAATCACTCGTCTTCTCACTATCAATAGTGATAGCCATCCTCATCATCGCATGCCCGTGCGCACTCGGACTCGCAACACCAACCGCGATTATGGTCGGGACAGGTAAAGGAGCAGAACACGGAATACTTATCAAAGACGCCTCATCACTTGAAACACTCCACAACGTCGACGCGGTCATCTTCGACAAAACAGGAACACTCACGCAAGGAACACCACACGTTACCGACATTGTAGCATCACTCGGAAGCACAGAAAAAGAAGTACTCCTCTACGCATACAACGTCGAACGCTCATCAGAACACCCACTCGCAGGAGCCATCGTCAAAAAAGGAAAAGAAGAAAAAGTACAAACACTCGACATCAAAAACTTCAAAGCACACCCCGGACTCGGAATATCCGCGATGTATCGATCACAACAATTGCTCATCGGAACGAGAAAACTACTACTTGATAACCATGTTACTATTGACGACAAAACACTCACCACGCTCAAACAATTTGAACTCCAAGGAAAAACAGCAGTACTCCTCGCAGAAGGACACAAAACACTCGGCATCATAGCAGTACAAGACACTCCAAGAGAAAACGCGCGCACAGCAGTAAGAACCATCAAATCACTCGGCAAAGAAGTATGGATGATCACAGGAGATAATGAAACGACTGCTCGAGCAATCGCTAAGAATTTGTCTATTGATAACGTGCTTGCGGGAGTTCTTCCGGCACACAAAGCAGACGCTATCAAAAGATTACAATCAGAAGGAAAAACAGTAGCAATGGTTGGAGATGGCATCAATGATGCTCCAGCACTCGCACAAGCAAACATCGGCATCGCCGTCGGAGCAGGAACAGACGTAGCACTCGAAACGAGCACGATAGTACTGATGAAAAGCGACATTACCGATGTAGCAAAAGCAATACGACTCTCCCATCTCACGATGAACAAAATAAAACAAAACCTGTTCTGGGCATTCTTCTACAATGTTGCAGGAATCCCCATCGCGGCAGGAATATTGTATCCTTTCACAGGATTTTTGTTGAACCCGATGATAGCAGGAGCGGCAATGGCACTCAGCAGCGTATCCGTCGTAGGAAACACACTTCTCTTGAAGTGGAAAAAGTTATAGAACGATTCAGCTCTCCAGTCGTAATTTTAGTTTCTTTTCGAGAATGAGTATTGCTTCCTCGGCTACTTTTATGGCATTGCTCGCTTCTTCTTTTGAAGCGTCACCGCCAGAATATTTTATGTCATTTCTTCTCTGCTTCGTATTACTTATCGACTCAACTACTGATTCTGGCAATCCAAGAATCTTAAGATACGCAAGCGATGCCTCGTGAGAGTAAGATTTGTATCCTTCGAGGAACAGAATTGCATCAGCCATTTCTCTTACTGATTCGTACGCATTTTCCAAAGAGTATTTTGGTTTCTGAGTTTCAAGAATACTCTTCGCAAGTGCTATGCGATCACTATAGTGTCGGCAGTTAGTATTTAATAGAAATTTGTAACTGCCAACGGATATAATAGGGTTTTCACATTAAATACTTAGTGCCCCTATTATACTCTCTCTTGCTGTTGCGATGGAAAGATTTCTATCAGAAGGTTGCCGTTTCACCGCTCCCTGCAAGACATAGTACGAGAATGGTTTCACCAAGCACCCCAAAGAATAACACCATTATACAAGTTCTTACGAAACTCTTCTGAAATCTTGTTCATATCAATCGTTCTCAAGGAAATATTCCTTTTTAGCTCTTTCTCGAACTTTTCCGGAAGCGTTCCGGCAGAGTTTCCACCAATACTTGCTATATCAATGTCTGAAGATTCAATGTCATCGCCTCTCGAATATGAGCCGAAACAGATGAGAACTCTTGGATGTATGGTCTTTCTTATGTGCTCGATAAGCTCACTTTCATACAGTGCTGAGATATTATCAAGTCTTTTTCTCCACATAAACTCTTCAGACTCAAGATTTGCACGAACAAGAACAAGATTACCAACACTTCTTGTAGTAACAAAACCCTTTTTTTTGAGCGTTTTTACATACTGAAGTGTGGAAGGAAGAGACAATGTCAGCGTTCTTGCCAATGCTCGCAAGTGAATCTCTCTCGTCGGGTACTGGAAGAAGAACTTCAGTATTCGGTGAATGGTATTGTTTTCTATCATTTGATAGATAAATATACCAGTAGTATTAAAATGTTTCGGTGATTCGATGTCTTACGTATTATGATTTTGCAATGATACATATACTTATAGGGAACACACTTCCATTGAAGTGGAAAAAGTTGTAGAACGATTCAGCTCTTCATCTTTTCATTGATGGTTTTTACATTATAGAGTATTATTAATTGAAGAAGCTGGTAGAGTTGAGAGTCTTTTCTTTTTGTTGATCCTTTCGTTGCTTTCAAGTATTGCTCGAGCAAGCAGAGAGGAATATCAAAAATAGGAATGCTTTGCGACGTTAGCAAGTGAAACGTTATAAGTCGAGTTATTCTGCTATTCCCATCTACAAAAGGGTGGATGTGTTGGAACTCGTTGTGGAAAAATGATGCGAACTCTAAAACATCTTTCAGTTGGTGATTCTTTCTCGTGAAATCATTATATATTTCTAAGAGAGAGTCTACATTCTTTTCAATCTCTGTAACGCTTGCAACTTTGAAATACTCATTTCCCTTAATGTGAACTGGTAACGCACGAATTTTTCCTGCTACTTCTATGCGGTGTTGGAGTGCGAGATAATGATACCCGAGAATCGCGTTTTTCGTGAGAGAACTCTTGCTCTGAGCGTCGACCATCATTTTCTTCATCGCTCTCTCGTAATTCTTTACTTCTTCCATACTCTCAAAACTAACATTTGACGGAACGCTCTGTTCTCGAAGTAATTGAATCGTTGCTGGCAACGTCATAGGATTGCCTTCGAGACTGAGACTATGATGGATGAATGTTAGTTCAAAATCGTCAACGATTCTTTTGTACTCTGCAAAATGAGACTTTTTTGCTTTATTGAATATTCGCAGTTCTCTCCTAATATCATCCAAATACTCATCCTTTCTTATTGCCGATATTCTTGCAGAGTTGCCAAAATAGTTCACCAAGTCTTTCATGAACGACGTGTAAGGAATAATCCCCACCAATGGCTTTCTCGAAATGAGAATCAAAAGACCATTCTTCGCGAGAATGTCAACGTATTTCGAGCACGTTCTCGGGTGTAGGTGAGAGTGTTTCAATGAGAACTTCTTGTTGAAAGAACACCTACTCATGAATAAGGTTATCCCCTTGTTCATAAGTTCGTTATAGTTTATTTTGTTCGACGAACAATACAGTATCATTTCGTGTAAGCGTTTTGTTCTCTCATCCACTTTCGACTCAAAACCATGCTTCCACTTCACGACGAGATTATCTCGAACGAGGTCCGACAACAAATGATACATAAAAGAATAGTCTTTGTCCGACCTTTTGAATGCTGTCACGACTTCTTTTGGTTGTACAACACCTCCCTTACTGTACAAAAACTCGAACACGTCAAGTTTGGTGACCATGATACACTACTGGTTTGTAGCTTAATAAACCTTTCGTTACTAAGTGTTAAAAAGCATCAAAACTGGAGAATTACTTCTATTCTTGTGCTTTATAAGTGTGTATTCAGATACTGTCCTCTTTATGAAGCACTCAATATGAAGTTTCTCTTGTAAAACTATGCCATATGTGTATGTGGAAAGCTTCGTTGGTAACTGTTTGAGTATCTTCTCGTCGTAACTCTTTCGAGTGGTAGTGTCGGCAGTTAGTAATTGATATGTTTATCTTGTAACTGCCAACGGATTGAGTGCGTTTTTTTATGAAATACTTAGTGCCCGCACTATATATCGACGAGAGGTAAGGACTCTCTCAGGTCGTGCAATAATGCATATACTTATAGAGAACACTCTCTTGTTGAAGTGGAAAAAGTTGTAGAACTTCTACTATCTCATTTCAGCACTTTCACCAGCATCTTCACCAAACACTACTCTCGCTTGAGCAACAGCATA
>CAYHWM010000025.1:0-11510 GCA_964359925.1 uncultured Methanosarcinales archaeon | reverse complement strand
TCTCTCGACAATAAAAAAATACATCGAATACTACAAAAACACGTTCCTCCTCCACACTATCCAACGATTTGATTACTCTCTCGCAAAACAAAAAGTCTCCTCCTCGAAACCATACGCTGGAGACACGAGCTTCTTGACAACCATAGCGTTCCATTTCACAGAAAACAAAGGAAAACTACTTGAAAACGCAGTCTATCTCCACCTCTTAAAAACAGGAAAAGAACTCTACTATCACCAATCAAAAAAAGAGTGCGACTTCCTCACCAAAGAAGGAAGAACGATCACGAATGCGATTCAAGTATGCACGAATCTTGACGATCCTACAACGAAGAAACGAGAAATCGAAGGACTCGCCGAAGCGATGAACACGTACAAACTCTCTACCGGAACTATCATCGCGATGGAAACAGAAGAAACTATTACTCTCGGAGAAAAAACAATACTGGTTATACCTGCGTGGAAATGGATGCTCGGTCAAAAAAACTGAAAAAGCGCACGACACAAAACAAACCTTTATAAACGAAAACCGTACTGGTTACGAAAAAAAGGGGATTGATTCGTAGTGAAGAGAAAACACCAAACAAACACGAAGCACCACTCAAAAAAACACTCCACGAACCGTTCTACAAAAAAAGTTTCGAAAGCAACTTCTCACAAGAACAAATCATTCCTCAACCAGAAAACGATACCAGTATTCCTCCTCCTACTCCTCGTAGCGATCATAGGAATCATCGTATACATACTCGCGACGAATACTTCGACGGGAAATTTGTTTGGGAAGGCGGTGACGACAAGCACCGTAGAAGTAACATCTTGCCCCGGATCCGGCGCACCACTCATCACGAGTGGAGTGCGATATGTACTTCTGAATGATCTTACCTCAACTGATCTTTGCTTTTACGTTGTCGCAAGCGATATAATCATTGATGGCGATGGACACACCATCAATTCTGGATCAGCATCTGCTATCGCATTTGCGGGAACGAAATCTGACATAACCATAGAAGATATGACTATCACCTCCACCGGAACGAATCCCTCAATCTGGATATCTGGGGCGATCACGAGAGCCATCGTGCAAAATGTGGCAATCACTTCCACGGGGGTGGGAGCGAAAGGAATATTCATTGATGGCTCGTCCACTAGTCCTTCACCAGTAGATACGACGATTCGAGACTCCACTATAACGATGCAAGGAGATAATAGTGTTGGAATATACTCCAAATTCACGAAAGGAACACGAATCATCAACACAAATATCATCAGTAATTCACAAAGTTCAGGAGATACGAGGTCATCACGAAAAGGAGTGTTGCTACATGATGATTCAGGAACTATCATTGAAGGAGGAACGTTCGAAATCACAAAAGGAGCCAGTGCGATAGACTTCTACGAACCAACAGAACATTTCACGCCAGTAACAAACCCTGATGTGAGTATCACTCGCGTTCCCATCAGCACCATCATTAATGGAACAACAATTCGTGCTTCTCGAATGAACTTTCCTCCAATACTCATTGGATACTCACAAAGTAGTCCTATCATTTCTTCAAACAGTATAACAGTGTATGACTCTTCCGAAGGAAATGCTGCGATACTGGTAGCAGATGTTGGAACAAGAAATCCCTTCATCCACAACAACACAATAACTATTGGAGATAATTCCTTACTTCACACAACTACTGGAAGCGGCATTATTTCCAACGCAATGGGAAATAACGGAGAGGGAAATCATATTGTAGGAAATACCATACGAATGAACGATGCGGGGCAAACAGGTTATTCATCAGCGAGCGCTATCAAATTATCTGGTGGTAATTCTTTTGTATCGTCCAACGATATTATCATTAACAATCCGCGAACATACGGAATCGTTTTTTCTGGCCTGAGCAGTATTCTTCGAAATATAACTATACAAAACAACAGTGTCCTCGGAGGTGCTATTCCCATCTTTGTGGTAAAAGTGCACGATGTGAACATACTCAACAACACTATATCAGGAAATGATTATCCAACAACTTCACAAATGGACTCTCCTTCTCTCCTCCTCGAAAAAGCGAGCGGAACAAATGTGATACGAGGAAACACCGGAGCGAAAATACGAGTTACACGATCTGAGAACGTGACAGTGAGTGACCATAACGCGATCACAATACAGGTTTCTGACTCAAATAATACCCACATTACAAATAACATCGTTACCGCGCAAGCATTTTATCAAGAATCATTGGGGGGCTCATCGGTTCAAATATCTTTCTCAAGAAATATAACTATCAAAAACAACACTATCACTCTTACATCGACAGCACCCGAAACAGTTTCAGGACTCGCCGGAGCAGTCGGCATTACAGAAGGAAGAGATATTATTTTCGCATCAAACACTATCACGACGACGGGGTACGGTGCTCAAGCGTTACTCGTTCAAGCATCAACAAACTTAACTCTTCTCAACTCAACAATTTCAACAACAGGAAATAACGCTACAGGAATAGACGTCGGAATGCCTTCCTTTATCCCCCCCGCGAATATGCGTTTCAAGAACGTGAACGTTACTACTCAAGGAATTAACGTATTCGGGTTGAAGAGTATATCTGCAGGATTCAACACTGGTTCAGGATTCGACGCGCGAATTGCTCAAAACCTCACCTTTGAAAACTTACGCATCAACGCCAAAAACTCTTTTGACGTGTACGATGTTGTTTCAAATTCTGGAACTGAAAATGAAATCGTTCGATTTTCAGAATTTATCACGTTCAAACCAGTACTTCCCGACGGAACACCACTTCCAAACGGCTCTTCCGTTCGCTCATCAGGACTTTCTAACCCATCGGTTCATCCTCAGGAATTGTTTCTTTTGTACAATGGCAGTTCTTCCATACTCAATAGAGAAACCACACTACTCTTTCCAAAAAGCGACCGCACTGTAATGTACGACGGAGGTGCACAAAACTACACACTCTACAACATTACTATCTCCACACCTGACAGGGTGTATAACTCTTCATTCATCATTAACCTTTCTAACTTGACGTCTTCAACGATTACTTCAACAGTAACAAACCCCGCTCCCGTTATTTCAATTCTTCAACCTGTCGACGGTCTTTCCGTCTCAATCACAAACCCTATTTTTAGTGTTTACTTCGCTGATGCAGACTTGAAATCCATCGCGATAGTTATTGATGGAGTATCGCAAAACGTTGACACGACACCGAACGATCCTCCATTAAACGGAGAAGTAGGTCACGTTAGAACACTATCGAATGGAGTTCACACGTGGTACGCGAGAGCAGAAGATAATGGAGGTTCTGTTACAACATCACCAGTACGAACACTTATCGTTGACACGGAAGCACCAGCCATCACGATTCTCGAACCACAACCATTCTCTCGACACAATACGTACATCGTTGCGAGAGCAAACATTACCGACCCGCAAGGAGTCGCCCCCTCATCAGTACTCATTCATGTTGGAGGAACGAACTCTGCAGTGACGAGAAACGGAACGATCTACACCGCAACAATTCCAAACTTTGTACAACTCACGAACAACAATTACACTCTTTCAGTCGTAGCACAAGACACTCTCGGAAACGAAAGAACTCAAAAAGTAAACTTCGCGATAGACATCGCACCACCAACACAACCGAACCAGTCAGTACTACGACCAACAACGGGTAACACGACGGGAGCAAACCCTCACTTCATCATACCATTCAACGACACCGATATTCAAAGTTGTACCATCACTATTAACGGAACTTCCCATAGTCTCACCGTTTCGAGTGACAAGTGCGTAGGACCTGAAGATCTCAACCTCACGGACGGAGTGTACAATTACACGATTAATGTTTCAGATCTTGCAGGAAACTCTTACCAGACAGCTATGCAAAACTTCACCGTTGACGCGACACCACCAACGATTACTCCGTACGCTCCCATAGACGGAGAAGTGTACTCTTCGAGCGTTCCCATACAGTACACCGTAACAGATTCTACTTCACCAATAGTGAACTCGAGCGTACTCCTCACCGGAAGCGTTGGAAATCAACGCTCAGCAGGACTCTCTACTAATGGTTCCGCTTGGAATGGAACATTCGCGACGACAGGACTCTCTGACGGAGCATACACGTTCACCGTCGATGCTCGAGACGGAGCGGGAAATACGAGAACCGTTACTCGAAGCATTACTGTTGATCTTACTCCACCACTCATTAACAACGTGTCACAAACTCCTAACTCTACAAGTTCCAATGGTTCACAAGCGCCACCAAGCGGAGGACTTATTAACACTTCAACACCGGAATTCAACTTCACGATAGGAGACACGACGAACGTGACGTGCAAGCTCACGATAGACAACGTCGTGTACAACCTCACGAGAAACGGAACGAGTTGCGCGCTCATACCACCCGTCAACCTCTCAGAAGGACTTCACAATTACACTCTCAATGTTACCGATGGAGCGAACAATAGTGTTATCAGCGGCGCTCACAATTTCACCATCGACACGAAACCACCAATCATCAACGTGAAAACTCCCGCGACGAATCCAGTCTACCCATCACTCAGCGACACGATACTCTACCTCAACTTTACGACGAACGACACCAATCTCTCAGGAGTCACGGCAACATTGAAGAACACTACGGGAAGCAACACGACGATCAACCTCACTCAAGCACTGCCGATAACATGGACGGGAAACATATCACTCGTCAACCTTACTGATGGTAACTACACGATAACGTACACTGCGAATGACACGGTAGGTCACGAAACGATAACGACGACAACCATCATCATTGACAGAACACCGCCAACGATAACACTCATCACTCCAGCACACACAGGAACAGTAACTGCAGGAATGAACACGTTCCGAGCAAACGTAACAGACAAAACGTTCAACAACGCAACACTCATCATCGATAACAACCAAAGCATGACAATTACTACAACCACGAGCGAAGGAATACAAACATACTCCTACAACCTCTCTGCAGGAACACATTACTGGAACGTCACAGCGACAGACAAATCAGGAAATAAGAACACGAGCGAGATGAGAACAGTTGTTGCGACGATAGCAGAAATAACTCCAAACGTTACACAACAACAGCCGGCGCCAGAACCAGAACCACAACCAAAACCACCAGTCAAAGAAGCACCAAAAATAGTCACTGCAACACTCTCACTATTGACGCCATCAGAAGACATTTACAAAAGACCAGTAACTGGAATAACTTATACTGTACCAACACTCGCGTCACCACAAACAAAAGTGAGCGTTACAGCATCATCAGCACTATCACTCGCTTGCGCGGCAGTCACTCAATCAACAGCTCAAGAAACAATCAGTATCACTCCAGCAACCATTGACAAAAAATTGTTCCCTAAAGGAACTGAAGCAGTAACGCAACCATTCGGAACGAACTGCAACGGAGAATCATTACAGTTAACGTTCTCACTCCCTGAAGCGTACAAAGATATCAAACTCGTAACGTGCACAGGAGGAACTTGCACCAAAGGAGAAGCTCTCCAACCAACAGGAAACCTCACGTGCGGTGGAGCAACACTCAAAGAATTAGCCACGACGCTCACCATAGAAAAAACACCAGAACAAAAAGCAACAGACATCATCACAGGAAACTCGTTCTCTTCAGGAAGTTTCACACTCACAAAAGCGTACACTCACGCACAAGCACAAAACACGCTCATCCTCGTCCACGGAATCTTCGGTAACAAGAACACGTTCAAAGGGCTCGTCACAGAATTCGCATTCCTCCAACAACCATGGGACATCTGGGTAGCAGAATACGACTACAACCAACCACTCGACACCCTCGGAAAAGAATTCTCAACAATACTCGAAAAATTCCCATCGAAAAATATTTACATCGCAGGTCACAGCCTAGGAGGACTCGTCACACAACAAGCAATATACCAAATAATACTCGACAAAAGCTCAGACACGAACAGACACCCAGAATTATCAAACATTAAAAAAGTCATCCTTCTCGGAACTCCAAACCAAGGAAGTCCAGCAACAGCGATCTATGACACTCTGAAAATAGAATCACTACGACCAGAACTCTCCAATGGAAAATTCCTCGCAACACCAGAAACGATACAACAACTCGTCACAGGAAAAAACATCCCGAGAGCAAAAGGAATCACGTACGAAGTCATCGCAGGAACACAACCATACACGTTCACACAATCATTCTTCTCCAACGAGAAGAAAAACGACGGAATCGTAGGAGTGACGAGCGCTCGAACAGTAGGAGGAGCACAAATCAATAATTCCTGCTCGAACTACTACGAAGCACCAGTATCACACACCGACATGAACGACAACGAACTCATAGCAAGACTCATTTCGAGAAGCGTGAACAGCGAACTCTCAAAAACGACAAAGACAGCGATCGCAGGATACTCACAATACCAAACAATCACTATACCGTCCTGCAGTGCTACGACGACATACGCACTCGTAGGAACGCCCGTCAGAACAGAAGAAGCATTCGACGCAACAGGATGCTCCTGTGGAAACAACTACTGCGGAGCAGGAGAAACAGACGCGAGCTGCCCAAGCGACTGCGCGACATTCTTCGGCAAGAACAACCTAACAACAAGAATACTGCCATTCCTCGCCTACGCACTCGTAACAGTACTCGCAGTACTCTCACTCTACTCCATCGATAGAACATTCAGGAAGAAAATAGCCCCAGACCAAAGCATCATTATCGGAGGACTCGCAACAGAAGCAGTCATCGTCGTCTTCGCAGCAATACAATACTTCACGACAGGAACGCTCTCGTACTGGGCATACATCGCCAGCTTCCTCCTCACAGGACTACTCCTCATCACGCTCGCAGTCGGAGGACCAACAGGAACAAGAACGTCAAACTCTGAAACTGAGAAACGAGAAGCAGAATCCGACGAGAAAAAAGAAGACATGAAACAAACAATGGCGGCAACCAAGAAAGCACTCACCGAAGAAGAACAACCAAAAGAAAAAACACCAAAAATAGAACTATGGAAATAAAAACGAATATGCGAATATGAGAATGTGAAAATATGAAACTATTGTCTCCGTGATAGTATGGTCAATAACAATAAAACAATGAAACAAAAACCGAGAATAACAACAAAACAACACACTACCACGTCACTCCAACAAAAAATACTCCTCGCACTCCTCATCATCGTCATCACAGGATCAACACTCTTCCTCATCCAACAACCACTCAAAAACATGTACGGAAAAGCAATACTCCCACCAACACCAGAACTACTACCAGGAGATATCACGACGTGCGGAATCATCACGCAACCAGGAACGTACACGCTCACACAAGACATCACACTACAAGATGCCAACGAATTAGGAAGTTACGATTACAAAGATAACAATGCGTGCTTTAGAATCATAGGTGACAACATAATACTCGACGGTAATGGTCATACACTCCAAGGAGTATCACCACTCACGTACAACGGCATCGCAATACAAATAGGAAGCGTTCCACTACGAAGCGACGGAAAAAGAGTACACCCTATAGATTATCAAGAAGGAATAACGATACGCAACTTTGAACACGTAGCAAATTTTTCGAAAGGAATCATAGCATACGAAGCATCAGGACTAACAATAGAAAACAATGATTTCACGACAGAACGAGTTAGTAGTGCATTACCTGTAGGACTCAGCTACTCCACACACGTCACACTCAAAAATAATACCATCACAGCATACCCCGGAATAACCGCACTCGACATAAACACAGATGAAGTCATCGTAGAAAGCATACTGGTCGAGAACAATACTATCACTGGAGAAGTACGGATCTCCGGAGGAACAGGAGGAATACGTACGACGAACATACGACAAAATACTATTCAAGCATCCACTGGAATATCCATCGAAGAAAACACACAACCTCTCACAGTAGAAAATAACACTATTACTGCAGCGGCCACAGGAGTTTTCGTTCGAGACGCATCAAACGTACTCATACAATCCAACAAGATACAACACCCATACGCGAGCGCACAATCAGGAATAACAATACTGTACAACTCAACAAACAACACACTACAAGAAAACACTATCGAATACGGCCCCACCACTCTCGAAAGCGAAGAATACTCAGGAATTTTCATCGTTGGAGACGACACGATTCAACCATCATATACTACACTTACAAAAAACAATATACAACTGACCGCTCCACTCTCAGCACTACGAATACTCTCAGCACACCACACAACCATGCAAGACAATACACTTCAACGAATCACCACCGAAAAATCCCCACCACTCATCACTATAACATCCGCTCTCAACACCCTCTTCACAGGAACGAACACTATAACAACAAACAACGGTAAAGGATTCTCAATAACTGGAAGAACGATCAACGACTACAACGTAACGATTATTGGAGAACTCCTCAACAATGGACAACCACTAAATTATTATTACGCTCCAGAAGAACATGTCGCTCTCGAAAAAGAACACGTAAGCGTTCTCTACATAGTAGGAGCTAAGACTACAACCATCAACGACGTGACAGCAGAAGAAGGAATGAACTTCATAGGAGTAAACACTATCAACATTTCAGCAACAACAACAAACGGGCCCATAACAGTAACCCCCACATTCAAAGAAGTAAAAAGTAACCAACAGACAGGAATACTACTCACAGAAACAACAACGATACAAGATTCGAACGTTAACAGCTCAGAAATCGCAGGAATATACCTCGAAGGAACAAAACACACAAATATCATAGGAACAACAATACACACCACCAAAGAAGCATTCTACGGAGGAGTACAATACCACGACGCCACAGAAAAAGTACCATTACAAGACGGAAAAGTACAAGAAAAAAAGTACAGCAGTGAAACACTACACATAACAAACACGACCATACTCGCAGGACCAACAACAGAAGGAATCATCATCAACACAATAGGCGCTCCAAACATCACTATCACGAACACCACCCTACAATCAAGCATTGAAGAAGAACAACTCACCACAGGAATAGCACACCAAACAAACGGAGGAAACCTACACGTAGAAAACACCAACATACAAAACGCAGACACAGGAATATTCTCCGGCCAGCACTACAGCGACGACCCACGACCGTTAGAACACATAACCATACTCAATACTACTATGAACTCAGTGAGCTCAGGAACGTACATCCTCAGCCCATACACACACCTCAACATCGCTCACAACACCATCAACGCGCAAGACACAGGAATAAACATACCATCAACAACACAACAACAAGCAACAACGTACATCATAGAAAAAAACAACATAACAACAAAACACTACTCCGCAACAGGAATAGCACTCATACCAAACTCAGAAAACGCAATAGTGAAAGACAACACGATCACCACCCAAAAAGACAGAAGTTACGGAATGATCATCCAACTACCAACAAACCAACAAGTACGAGGAACAACAACCATAACAGGAAATGACATACAACTCAACGGCAACGGAATCCCAGACCCATTATCACAAGAATTCATAACAGGAAACGCATACTCCCCCACCACCCAACTCTCAGGAGCAACAGGAATACTCCTTTTAGGAAATACGAAAACAACAGGAAAAACACTCACCCACGAAGACCCAACAGAAACGTGGACTCTCGAAAACAACAAGATAACACTCAAAGGAGACGGACTACGAGGAATAACACTCATCAACACGTGGAACCCAACACTCAACAACAACCACGTGACCGCCGAAGGAATATTTAACGTGCTCATCGGAGCAAGACTCACAAAAAATATGAGCCTCAACTCAAACACTATAACATCCAAAGGACAAAAAAGCACAGGAATACTCTACATAGCATCAACCGATGGAAGCTCAACAAACAACATCATCACAACACCAACAAACGGAAACTCAACAATAGCACTCATAGACCGATACAACAACATACCATCAACACTCACATTCACGAACACGACCATCGATGAACGCACGATGAGCATAAGCGAAGAAGAAACAACACCAGCCCCGCCAATGACGACACCAACAGATGCAGACTTCCTACCCGTAACCATTCCAGAACCAACACTACCACCAGAAGGTGGAGACTCTTGGACATTCCTCCCAGAATACCAACCAGCAGAAGAACCATCCGGAGAACTATACGAAGGAACACCACAAACAGGAGGAGCAACCTATGACTCAACAGGATACGAAATACCAGAAAACTCACAACTACCAAAACAAAGCAAACTTATCATCCAACGCTACGCACACATAACAGTCTACAACAACCACGAAGGAACATCATACGCCAACTCGACACTACGAATAACCGACGCACTCGGAAAAACGAAAACATACCAGCTCACCAACGGAACACTCACGACAAAACAAACACCCATCATCACACTCGAAGAATACGAAAAAACACCAATGGGAACGACATACTACACGCCACACAACGTATCACTCGAAAACTCACCACTAACGTACACACTCAACGTGACAGAAGGAAAAAACGCAAGAACACAAGAATACGCACTCATAGAAACTAACACCACCATCACAGCACAACACACCACAGGAACACCAACACTCCCAAAAACTAACCAGTCAGAAAACAACAACGCCAACGAACAATTAGCACGACAAAAACCACAAACGAAGTACAACTCAACATTCAAAACAGAAAAAGGAAAAACCACCACCCAAACAATCAACGCAAACACCACCATAGAACTAACAACAAGAACGACCATAGAACAATCAAACATCACAGCAAACGTGTACACTACCAATACGAAAAACGTCACGCCAACACAAACAACAACATCAATAAACAAAACAATAGAAGTAACACTCGACAACGAAACAAACTCTAACATAACAACAGCATACCTCAACATCACATACTCAGACAAAGAACTACCAACAAACGTCAACGAGTCAACACTCAAACTATACAAGTGGAACGAAACAACCAAGACATGGATGAAACTACCAAATACCGGAGTCGACACTACAACGAACACGGTATGGGCAAACGTTACAGGATTCAGCACGTACGGAATATTCGGAGAAAGAATAGTAACACCAACACTCAACATCGTACCAGAACAACCAACAACACAACAAAACAACAACCCCACACCCAGCGGAAGCGGAGGCGGTGGCGGAGGAAGCAGTTCAGGAAGCAACAAAGGAAGTTCGTCAAACACGACAAAAACAACAACACAAAAAAACACTACTACGACAATAACGACACAACCAACAACACCAACAACAGAACCACCAAAAAAAGAAACACCAACACTACCATCAACACCAATTCAAGAACCCATCAAAGAAACACCAACACAAACAACCAACCCCGCACAACGAGAACAACCAACAAACAGGAAAACAAGCACTCTACCACTCACGATAGTAGCAGGACTACTCATCATCATCACAGGAATAACGATATGGAAGA
>CAYHWM010000024.1:0-11948 GCA_964359925.1 uncultured Methanosarcinales archaeon | reverse complement strand
CAACTCTTTTTTGCATACACTTTGGAACAAGAAGTTATTTTTAAGGATTATTGTGACACAAGTATATGTAGCCCTTTTGAGAATATGAAGAAACCACCCTAATAGGTTTGTAGTACGTGGAAAGCTCCGTCGGTAACACTATCTTCCTTTTCTTTTTCCTTCGCCAATTATGGAGTCGTGATAGTGTCGGAATTTGATATTTGTATGTTGAGAGTGCAAATTCCAACGGACAGAGGAAAGTAAAATATATTCGCAGAAAACTCCTTTCCTCCGACTCGATTTTGGTTCTGGGAAGTAACTGTGCAATGAGAGGAGTGAACAGTGCATCAGAGCCTACGTCGCTCTCGTCAATGATCACAGCAAAACTACAACACTCATTGCACAGCACAAAACGAACCAAAAAGTTGGCACTACCTCCGGAGACAATGACGAAGTATAACCGACGAAATGAACAACCGTCGAGGTTGGTCATAAGGAGAATTGTCAATCAAATTCTTCAGGCTCAAGACCTTAGTGTTCAATTCTCCTGCACGAATGAAAAAACAATTCAGAAAAACTACAAACCTTCTCTAAGCTAACCACGTACAGAACGAAGAAAGGTTAATAAACCGAGAGCGATTCTTCGAGCGTATGACTTTCGACAATTCTCAACACGTATCGAAAAGATTCTTTTCAATTCCCGGAACGAGTTTCGGTGCGAGTATGGTATTGAATGATTTGGAGAGTGCTGTCGAGGAGAGCGTGTATCTTCAGTATCGCAAAGCACTTCCGGAAACGTTACGGTTGACGGAGTATAAAATTCTTGTTGATTCAGTTCCTGAATGGTCGTTTAATGGTGTAGTTCCTCAAGTGGTATTGAGTGCGAAGACGACGGTAGCGTATGAAGGGCAACTGATAACATTTCATACAGAAGAAGTTATGTCGATGCCTGCAGGCAATATTGATGTTGCAGATGTGAGAGATGTTCGAAAACGGAATGCTTCTGAAGGAGCACAATCTTCCGAGTACCGGCATAAAGTATTGACTGCGAAAATAAATGACCTTGCAGGAATCACACTTCGCTACCACATTCAACGTGAAGACACTTTCGCGTTTGGGAGATCACAGGATTGTTCTCCGTCGGTTGACGGATGGGTGATTCGTTACCTTTCGAGAGACTCGTTTGATGCAACTCCCGGCAGCGATGCGTTCGTGACTGGTCTGCGTCAAGTTCTCACTCAGTATCCTGTCGATGGAATTCTTGCAAGTCGAGGAATCGCTCCGCACCCTCTACCCGTTCCAGCGAACCGTGATTACTCGTTCGCTCAAGAAGTTCGTTTGACTTGTTCGTTGAAAGACCTCGTTCAAGAACTCGTCACTGCTACGAAGAAAGAAGCTGAGAGACGTTCTGGCGTTCATGATGCGATTCCTTTTTAGTGAGCGTTTTCTGAGTAGTGTTTCCTTTGTTTAGGAGAAGAAACATATCTACCCTTTACTTTTGTTTTTTCATTTGTAGAGGGTAGTTTGTTCTTCGCGTGTGAGGAAAACTCAACGCTTAAAAACGAGAAACTTCATCGCGCTTTCATCGGAGCCGTAGTCCAGCTTGGTAAGACTCACGCTTGGGGTGTGTGCGGCCCGGGTTCGAATCCCGGCGGTTCCATGAGCGAGTTGAACGAGCGAGTGGGAACGCAGGGTAAGCACGCCAGTGCTGCACCCGGCGGTTCCATCACGGAGTGAGGAAGCGCAGGGCACGTTGCCATCAGGCGACTCCGCCCGGCGGTTCCATTGTTTTGAGGGTGTGAAATGTTCAAACGTTGGTACTTTTCTACCATTTTTAGGTATTTTTCTACCAAAAGATTTATAAATTCTTGGTACTTTTCTACCTTTATGGCGAGTCAAAAGATACATCTTGAAAAGATTAAGGAGCATTTGCAAGAACTCCAAGATGCGAAAGCGATAGGTATTGAGAGTCGTCCTGCGACAATAGGGTTTCACACATCTGCCTGTGCTATTGATCTCCTCGAACTCTATCTTCATAAGGCTGGAACATTGGAACTTGGAGGGCACATTAAACACGAATGGTTTAAGAGACCGGCCACTGGACAGAAAATACTTCCTCTTGTAGAAAGAAAGTTGTCCATTGATTTTGAACATAAGGAAGAAATACTTGAATTGTTATATGTCTTAGAGGATAAGAGGAACAAGCTGATTTATGGCAATTCCTCAAAACAAGAATTGGAATTGGTGCTTCGAACGTTTGATGAGTACAAACTACTTCTAAAAAAACTACTACAAGAAAAAGGTGAGACCATTGAAGAGTGAAACTACTCGGGCGATAGCGTACTCGTATAATTTGCTCTCGTTCATTTTTCAACAAAAAGACATGGCGGGTAGTACGAGAGCAGTCTACCTCTTCGGCTCAGCTGTGCGCGGAGAACTCACGAAAGAGAGCGATATCGACTTATTTTTTGATTGTGAAAAACGAGACGAAGAAGCAGTTCGAAGACTGACAGAATCAGGAATACTCAAGTTTGAACACTCCAAAGACTACGAGAAATGGAAATTGTTCAAATTTGTACATCCCTTCTCCGTGCAAGCGGGCGACGTCAGGAAATGGGATTTGAAGACGAGTATCGCGAGCGAAGGAATAATTCTTTACGGAAAAAGAGATATTCTCGGCGAGGGAGAACGACACGTTCTCTTCACCATAAAATACTCAAAAAAGAAGAAAGAATATATTAAGCTCAAACGATTATTATTTGGAAGAACGGAAAAGGAGTACTCTGGGAAAGGACTCGTCGACTCACTACGAGGAATACGAATAGGACCAACGGCATTTCTTATTCCTCAAGAAGAAAGATCGAGAATCAAAGAAATTCTCACGAAAGAAAAAGTCGATTTTTCAATGAAAGATGTGATAACCTTGGAATGATGTGTGAAACTACAATGATGGAAAAAACCGCTCTCGAGAACGTCGTCGCTGAGAAGGTGAAACCGTTGTTGAAGAAGGCGATGCGTGAACATTTTGGTGTGACTATTGATGAGGTTCAGGATGATATTTCTGATGTTCTTTCGAGTGGCAGGTTGTTTTCCGTTCCTGGTCCTGATGTTCCTTTTAAGGATGCGAAGAGGCAGTTTAGGAAGGATTTCGTGAAGCGTTTGTTGTTCGAGCATCGTGGTAATGTTCAGCGTGTTGCGAGGAGGGCGAATGTTGATAGGCGGACGATTCATAGGCTTCTTTCCGAGTTTCATATTGATCCTGACCAGTTTAGGAGTGATGTTCCGAGGCAGGATTATTCGAGAGTTGTTGCCGTTCAGGATATTATTCAGAAGACTGTTGACCAGTATAAGGGTGCTTTGAATCCTGAGAGGGTTCGTTCTTTTTATCAGGATGCTCCGTCGTTGAGTCGTCAGATTATGAGTCAGTTGCCTGTTGAGGATGAGTCTTTTGATCGTGTTGAGTCGTTGTTTGAGCGTGAGTATTTTAGTGAGGCGTTAAAGCAGCATCAGGGTAATGTGAGGGCTACTGCGAAGAGTGTTGGTATCGCTGAAGAAACGTTACACAGGAAAATTAAAGAGTTGGGGATTCAGAAGTAGGATGTCAAGTATGAAACTGTGAAAATATGAGACTGTGACTCAGGCACAGCATACAACTGAGATTCCACAACCATATTCTCAAAATAGCACATTCAACGTTCTACAATCCACCTGCCTACTTCCCACTCTACCTTCCACAATCTACCATCAACGTTCTACTTTTTCTTTCCTTGGAAGTACCACAACACTCCGCCGAGGAGTACGAGAATAACGATGACGAGTGGTATTAAGACTATTGGTCTCGTTACTCCTATTGCGTTTCCTACGATGTTTTGTGGTTCTTGTTCTTCGGTGATTGTTGGTTCTGGTGTTGTTGCTTGTTGTACTGTTGTTGTTTGTTTTGGTGGTTCTGCTGTTGCTTTCGTGAGTGTTACTCCTTCCGTTATGACTTTGATGCTGATGTCAAACTTTGTCGCGCTCGTGAATGAGACGAGTTTTATTTCTAAGTCAAGAATCTTGTCTCCGTTGATGTCGAGTCTTTTCGTTTCTCCGAGTCCTATGAGTACTGTTTGTGGTGTGCTTTCTACGGTGAGCGTTACTGTTTTCTTTGCTTCGTCAGCTTTCGTGTACGTTACGGTGTGTTCTCCGAGTGTTCCGCTGAGGGAGAGCGTGACTGCTTCTCCTATCGTCGTCATCGTTTTTGTTACTTCATTTCCTATGATGGCGAGTCCTGTTGTTACTGTTGTAGGTTCAACGACTGGTGTTGTTGTAGTATTCTTCTTCGTCACGTTCGTGCTTGAACTACTACTTCCTCCGCCTCCTCCACCTGATGAGCTACTGCTCGAGTCTGTGCTTGCTGCTACGCTCGTCGTAAAGTTGTACGTTCCAGTCGTGTTGCAGTTCGTGAGCGTGTCGCACGATGTGACGTTGTAGTAGTATGTTGTTGACGCGCTGAGTCCTGAAAGTGTGATGGTGTGGTTTCTTCGGAGTGAAACGTTGCCAGAGTTGGAGGAGAGGCTGGAAGCTGTCGTTCCGTACTTCACTGTTCCGTTCGAGTCTTCGCTCACGTTCCATGTGATGGTGACTCCTGAGGAACTCATGCTCGAGTTTGTTACTCCGCTGAGTGCTGGTGCGGTGTTGTCGACGTTGACACTTGTTATCGCGGTAGTGTTTGAATTGAGATTACCTGCGCTGTCTGTCGCATTGATAGTGATATTGTATCCTCTGTCGGTGTATGACCCGTTGTTCGACGCCCACGTTGCGCTCCAGTTCGTCCCACTTTGTGTTCCTGTAAGCCAAGCGATTGTTGTTCCTCCGTTGGTTATTCCGAATCGAACTGTTGACACTGTCGAATCATCGTCCGTAACTGTCGCGTTCAAGAGTACGGAACCACTCACGTTTGATGACGAGTTTGGATTTTGCGGAACAATAGTTGGTGCAGTAGTATCTGTCGTCGAGGCACTCCACGTGAGAACGTCTGGTCCTTGTGATGAACTTCCGACGAGGTATGCTCCGTTGTTTCCTGAGGTGTTGAATGGTCCTGTTCCTTCAAACGCAAGGTATCGCAGGCTTTGATATGTTGAGAGTCGTATGTCGCTTGTTGGGTATGTTCGAGCGTAATCTTCACTGATATTTCTTGCGGTGAGGACTGTTTTTATTATTCTTAACTCGTCAATGTATCCTGTGAGGTTATTGTGCGTTGTAACCGCAATAAATTTCCCTCCCATAGTCCATGATCCTTTACTGGTAGCGTTGGTGATGTTGAGTGTGCTTTGTTCTGATGTCGAGTTCGCGCTCATAGAAGTGCCATCTTTGTATATGGTGAGTTTTGAACCGTTCTTGACGTATGCTATGTGCGCCCAATTGTTTGATGATACTCCTGCGGATACTTGTGCTCGTTCGGTGATGGACCCATTGTTCCACTCAAAGATGAGATTTCCTGTATTGTCTATGAAGAACCAGTAGTATGCACTGCCGTCGTCCGCTTTCGTGTAGAGAAATGTCCTGTTATTCGCGATTCCATTTATGGTGTCTAGTCGTACCCAGAATTCTGTCGTCCAGTTCGCATTGTTCAATTCTGTTTCGTTGCTCGCGGTGATATTCACCCATGATGTTGATTCTTGGTTGAGGCGTAAGGAGTATGCTCCTCCCATTCCCGGAATTGCTGAGGAAAAGTTTGTTGTTCCTGTGAGGTTGTTGTCCGCGTTGATTCCGTCGGTCGTCGTGTTATCGAATGTGTAGTATGCTCCCGTAACTCCCGTGAGTGTGCTCGTCGCGTTTTGAACATTTCTGGCGAAAGAAACTATTCTCGTGTGAGAGCTCGTGTTAATTTCTGTTATTCCTCCCAGTGAAGTACTATTTCCTTCTTCTACCAATGCGAGAACGTCTGTGCTCACTGTAATCATTTGGCGAATACTATTGCGCGTAAAAAGGGCGTTGCTTACGGAATAATTAATAACGTTCGCTAATGATGTTGAGTTGTAAACGTTTATTCCTCCTGTACCGTCGCTTTGACTAACAAAGACGAGGTTGTTCATCACGTACAAGCTGTTTGCGTTGATGCTCGAAACGTTGGAGTCTTTGGTAAAATTGTTCCCTGCGGAGAACGCGCTGTTTTTTAATCGTAATGACGCGTTACCACCAGTCGTCACGTAGTAGAGTTTTTGGTCTGGTGTGAGAAATATGCTTCCTGCCATTTCGCTCGAGTTCGATAGTTTCTGCATATTTGATATGTTGAGAATGTCTATTCCTGTTGATGTTCCAATGGCGCAAATAATATCTGTGGTGAAGTTGTTGCAGGAATAAGAAGTTATTGATCCTGTGAGGTTGTACCCTCCAGCTACACTCCAGCCGTCGGCGAGGTTTCTTCTCGAGAGTCCTCCTGTCCAATTCGTGATTCCCATAGCATTCCAAGAACTTAAACGGTCAGTGGTGAAGTCGTGAACGTACAAGTTTCCGTTACCTATCGTGATCATTTTTCCGTTCTTGGTGTAGCAATCAGTAAAACTGCTCACACCATCAAGGTATCCTTTGCTTGTTGTCGCTCCCATCCACATTTTTCCGTCTGAAGCGTTCAAAATCTCCCAACCGCTGGCTTCTATAATGCAGTATGCTCTGTCAGGGAATGCATTACCGTAGTTTCTTCTACTGAGGTATGGGTTAGAGCCTCCTCCACCGTTGGATATTGCGGAGTGGTTTTTTGGGCTGGAATCGGTAGTTTCTCCGTTGTCAAACGTTAACTCGAGTGTTTGGTCTCGTGCAGAAACGTTGGTGGGAAGGTGTGCAAGTCCTCTCGTGTAGTCATCATTGACTTCTGTTGGTGAGAGTGTTCTGTTATAGACTCGGAATTCGTCTGCGAATCCAGTAAAGTTTGACCATTCGGAGCTGGAGAAGAAATATCCTACTCCGAAATAGAAGTCAGAGGAAGATCCTCCGGAGACGTTTTTGGTATTGATCGCGGAAGCGATTGTTGTATTCACGACGGAACCGTTGATGTACAGAGTCACATTTCCTGTCCTGTTGATCGTGATACCTATGTGTCTCCATCCTCCATTGAGGAGTGGTGCTGTTCCTATAAGTTGGACGAGACTAGTGGAGTTTTCTCTGAGAGTCATGTTATAGAGTGAGTGAGTGTTATTGTTGTATGATTGGAAGACGTATCCTCCTCCTGGTGAGGATGTTGCTGCTTTGCTGTAGTATCCTGTAGTCTTGTTGACTGTCGTGTTGAGCCAGAACCATCCCGTCCACGTCATATCTCCTGTTTGTGGTTCAACGTCACTGATGTTCACCACGCCACCTGATGATGAAACGTATATAATGTCATTTTTTGAACCATTGAATATGAGATACTCTCCGAGTATGGAACTGTTGAGCTCAGAAAACCATCCGAGTGAACTGTTCGTTTTCCATGTCGTTGCAGTATTGTCTTTCGACGTGTTGTAGATAGCGAGTCCATTCGTCATACTTTGCATAAGAGTTCCGTTCACACTTCCGAATGATTGGACTGCCGTCGTCAAAACAGAACTAAGCGTTGCTACTTCGTAGTTTGATACTCCAAATGTTCCGCTACCTTCGTCGCTCACGGGAGAGGCAGTCGTATCATAGACGCTGAGTCCTGACCATTGAGAAGCAAAACCTAAAACGAGTACTGCGCTGATGAGGAGGAGTGCGTAGGAGAATACTTTGTCGTTGTGTGGACTGTTGTGTTTGGTTCGTTGAGGACTTCCGCAGAATTGTTTTCTCGACATAACATCACCTTTTTTTAATATTTGCTCATCAACGATGAACTTTCTTCTTTTTGATTCTTGTACTCGAACTCTTTTATAAACCTTTCTAATCGTGGAGAAAATGGTAAAAAACTTCCTCAAAAAAGAAAACGTGGAATGAATAGTTGAGAAAAAGACAACGATGTGGGAACATGAAAGAACGTATGTAAGTATAAAAAAATATTTTAAAAAATAAAAAAATGAAGAAGGAAGAGGGTTTATTCCTCTTCTTCTTCAACAAATGCACCAAGAGTTTTGTTTTTCATTATTGTTGCGAAGCTTACTGCCATACTACACCACCTCTTTTTTTTCTCCCCACCTTTTTCCCCGTTCTTGATGAGTGAAGAACTCTTGCGAATTCTTTTTCTCATCTTCATCGTCGTAAGGAATATTCAACTATATAAAGAAGGTTGAACAGAAAAATCTTGCTGGAGAAATACACATTCCAACACTATACACTGCGCAACAACTGTTGTTACTTTTTAGTTTGTTGTTGCTCCTGTGTGTTGTGAAGAAGATGTTGTTACTCCGCCACGCTCCATAAACTTTCGAAGAACGTTTGAAATGATTGTATGACTTCGGGGTTGGTAAGGATGGTCATAGAGAGTGGGCTCCAGCTGTTGTAGATGACGACTCTTTTTTTGTCGATGCTTATGGCTGCTGGCGTTACCCCGAGGAGAGTTTTTATTTTTGTGAGAGGATATTTTTTGAAGTAGTCTCGTGGTTTTTCTGAGAGGAGAAGTCTCATCTTGATTCCTTTTTTTGGTCTTGTTATCGTGTTCCAGTGTTTGAAGAGTCTGTTGATAGGTTCCGGTCTTTCTGATGTTATTCCCATACCTAAGAATTCATCGTCTTTTTCTAAGTCTTCATATATTTGTTGTAAGAGATATTTTAGTCCTTCTATTCCTTCGAGAACCATGGGTACTTTCGTTTCTTGGGGGGTCATCATCGCTCGTAGTTGTGGTAGTATGGCGGTCATACGCGATTTTTGTTGGTCTAATTCTTTCTCTTTTTCTTCTATGAAGCTCACAATTTTTATGGGATCGTTTGCTTCAAAATACATCGTTTTGTTTTTGAGTGTGTAATTGGCGAGTCCTTTTTTGATGAGTTTGTCGAGGATCACGTACACTTTTGATGATGATATTTGTGCTCCTTTCACGATTGCTCCCGTCGTCGTCTTTCCTGTCGTCAGGAGTGTCTCGTACACGCGTATTTCTCCATCAGTCATTCCGAGTGAGGAGAGTTCTTTCAGTTCGTTCATACTCTGTATGCAGGGCACTTCCTATATAAACTTTTCCTATCTTCTACTCACTTAGGGGGAAATAAAACATATATACTACAAACTATATTACCTACTATTCAATGATGAAATGGAGGTAAAGAAAATGAAAACTCAAAAACCAAAAAAAATAACTGCTGAAGAGCAACAAAAAATGTTTAGAGATTGTATGAAAGAAGACAGGCATGGGCCTAATTCGATGAGAGACCCGAAATATGAAATTAGCCATAAAGTGGAGACTCTTCTTTTGGATATGGAATGCTCATTCCCTGACAAAGGAAGAATACGCGCAATACCATTTATTGTTGGAGGATGGCCATATCACCTTTCAAAGTACACTGATAATTCTAACAGCAACGTCCATGTGTTCTATCAATTTGATAATCATCCCGAAAAATGTCTCTATTTGAGAGGGTTCGTAAAAGAAAGCACTGATTCTGAAGCACATATTCTTGCTTCAGTCATACTTTCTGCGAAGAGATATGCGATAAGAGACGACATAGACTCTCAATGGTCATTCTATTCAGGATGTGGTTATGGCGCAATAGAAAATGCGATGAAAAAATTAGAAAAATGTGCTCCACTTCCAGGATTCGCAAAAGAAGGAGTAAAAGTACCCTACGATCCCGAAGTGTTAGAAGAAATGATATACAAAAGTCTTCCTAAAAAACTCATTCAAAGAATTAGAGGTACAAAATGAACACTCCAAAACCAAAAAGTCCCATGATTCATCTTAGCAGAAAAGCATGCTTAGATGAGAATCCTGTAAAAATGTATGATGCTCTTTTGAAACTTCAGAAGGGAGTTGGTTGTACATTTAGAAAGTTGAGAAAGAATGATGAACAATTCGACGGATTTGTTGGGCAGGCGTACTTGAAAGCGATGACTGATTCTGTTGATGGGAGAACTGTTCTTATTGTTGGAAAAGATCAGCATGGTGTTGCAGGTCAAGGATATTTTGATATTGATCCTGACCCTTACACGAATAAGAGCGGAAAAGGTTTCGGTAATTTAGTACGATGGGCACACTTAGGTGATAGCATACAAACAGGGATTATTCTTGTAGACTTCGAAAAATCCGGAGAACCTCACTTAGGTAATGCGACAATATTCTCTCAAGTACAGAACGTGTTAGAACACATGTGCTCCACAGGGATTGATAAACATAAACAAGTGTATTTGACTGATTGTGTCAGTATCCGTGAACCAACTGTAGGAATACAATTAAGAGAATCAAAAGGAATTCTTACATTGGATGACTGGATAAAGTACGATTTCAGCGCGTTGAAAGAAAAAGAAACTTCCCCTCAAAAAGTAGTTTACAGAACGCGAACAGTACATAGAGAACCAAGTGAACAAACACCTTATATAAATTGCTCTTCAGCACTTACAGAAAGTTGGGGTTGAAAAGGAAACAGAAAGGAAAAAAGTAACATCATTTTTCTTTTTTCACAACTCTTCTACTTTTACCGTTGGCCGGAATTGTACTGGTTCTTCCAAGAAATCTTGTGCTTTCCTTCTGTGAGACTCATCCCGCATACAAGGAGCAGATGCAATATGTGTTGTACATGAATGATGTTTGACTACGTTTCTCACCGTCGAGCACCAGTCTCATCTTACATCATCAATCACATTTTGTCGACGAGTGATTCGCAAGTGTGTTTGATGATCGTTCCGTCTTTTGCGGACATTTTGATGTTGACCGTTCGCATACTCTGGCAGAAGAACGTGATGTTGAACACTGTTCCGAAGGGTTGTGGGAGTGTTTGGACGATGAAGAATGTTTTGAGTGCGAGTTCTCTTGGGTAGTGGAGCACGAGTTGTTCTCTCGCTAATCGTTCCGCTTCTTCAAACGCCACGGTTGCTTCTTCGACAGCGAGTGGTAGGACTCCGTGTTCTGTTTGTAATATTTCGTCAACGGGCAATCCTTGAACTGTTGTTTTGCTAACGAGGAACGTTTTCATCATTGTCCCGTCATAGTATCCTACTTGGTACTCGTCTTTTATTTCAGTCATCACGAACACGTGAGCGAGAAATCCTGCGGGGTTTTCGACGAGCCAAAACTTGTAATCCTCTGACACAACTACCTTATCGATGACTTCTTGAACGTTCATACACTAGGGAGAAACAGCAAACCTTTAAATTCGTTCGCATTCTTCTCGGTGGTAAGAGTGTGGTGAGAGGGGGTTTTGTATGAAGCTATCAAACTGGAGAATGCAGTACTATCCTACGCCGCGAATGGGCGGTCAAGGTTTCTCTTTGGAGTTCACTCCAGAGTTTGCAAAGCACGCGAAAGCTCAAACCGTTGACGGCAATGCGTTGGAACGTCGATTGATAAAAATTCTTGGCGATGTCGGATTCAATGAATCTACTGTCAAATGTGTATCGAGAACTTCTGGAGCGATTATGAAGTTCGAAGGAGGATTATGCTGGTACGTAAGCATTCCCGGAAATGCGGCAGGATTGAGTCTTGATTGCCACGTTATCAAACGATTAGACACTGATACTGACTACCCTCCACAAGTAATATACTCTCCTCACAATCTTGACACTCCGACACAAGTCGTTACTCTCGTCGCTATCATGTCGAGGTATATCAACATTCTTGAGTCGACGCTCGAACCTGACCAACGGTCGAACTATTCCATTCTCTCGAATCCAGTCTTATACAATGGGGGTATGGGTCCGACGATTTCTGTCACTCCTGAATTTGTAGAGTTTGCTCGAAAGCAAGAAATATCTCAGAAATTATATCCAGAAGTGTTGTTGAGCGCGTTGCGCGGAGTATGGTATACGGACGATCAAGTGCGTGATCACGGAATGAAACGAGGAGTTCGTTTCGATGGTGGCCTTCTTGACCTCGTCGTCGTTCCCGGTAACGCTGCAGG
>CAYHWM010000023.1:0-12016 GCA_964359925.1 uncultured Methanosarcinales archaeon | reverse complement strand
AGAATACAGATACAAGAAAAAAAAGGAAAAACTCAGAAATCAGCTAAACAAATACGAAGATTGTAAAGTAAGATATATCATAACAGTGAATGCGTTGGCTGAAGGTTGGGATTGTTCTTTCGCGTATGTCTTAATCTCTGTTGCGAATCTTGGTTCAAAAATAGCTGTAGAGCAGATCATCGGAAGAATTATGAGGATGCCTGAGGCAAAAAGAAAAAAGAACGAGGACTTGAACAGGAGTTATGTTTTCGCTTCGGCAAGAAACTTCAGTGAAGCTACAACCCAGATAATTTCAGGATTGGAGAGTAATGGATACAGCAAAAGTGACATACTGAACGCGAATGACACTAAAAAGAAGTACGGGTTTGACGTTGAGAGAAGAGTAAATGAAGACTTCGCAGTTCCTTTGATGGCTTTGGGCGATGAAGAATTAACGTTTGAGAGTTTGATAGGTGAAGATTTTGAACTTCATAAGCAAGAGTGCTCATTCAACTTCAATGTTCACTATGATTCTGACGGCAGAGCACTTATTGACATTAAAGAAGGAGATACTTGGAGCAGGAGTGCACAACAAATACTCAAAATACCTCGCCAAGATAGAAACTGTTCGAAGAAAGAGCTTATTCAATGGTTGGACAAAAAGTTAAGGTTTCACAATCTTGACAAAGAGGACAAAGTAAAATTCTTAGAAAAAACGATTGACGGGATACAGAGATACACCGTTCAAGAGTTATCAATCAATCGTTACGTGTTGCTTGAGAAACTCGATGAGTTAATACGTTCAATTATGGTCGAGCACTCAAAGAAAAGGTTTGACCAACTCTTAAAAGAGAAAAAATTAAAGACGAAAGAGTTCGAGAAGTTCCCTGAAACGATAACATTGTTAGAAGAAATACCTCAAGAATTTGACAAGAATTATTATGAACAGATTGAGCCTCTCAATGGAGAAGAACAGAGATTTATTGGGCGATTAGATTTGGATTCTCTTCCAAACATTAAGTTCTGGATACGTAACAGAGCAAAGAAAGACCCCTTTTACCTTCAAGGTTGGCAAAAGGACAAGTTCTATCCCGACTTCGTCGCTCTCACTCACAAAGGCAACATTCTCGTTTTTGAATGGAAGGGCGAGCACTTGTTAGACGCTTCAGACATAAAATATAAGGAAGAAGTTGCAAGAGTCTGGGAGCGTTTGGGTAACGGCAAGCTTCACTTCTTCCTCGCAAGTAATCGAAAAGTTGAGGAGATACTTCTCGCCATAAAAGAGTTATGAAGAGGGTGTTGTGAGTGTGTAGTTGGTGGTTGTTTCGATATGGTTTCATTGATGAACGAAGTATCGAAAGGATTATAACATATTCCGTTTCCGGTGGTGTTGTGACTTCAGATATTAAAAAATTGGTTATTGATGGATTCAGTGGAAAGAACGCGCAACGTTTTTACATTGAGAAAGCAAGAGATGGTTTGTGGAGTTCTGAAAAGTATTTCATAGATAAGTATTTCAAGAATGAGAAAGGTACATTGTTGGATATTGGTTGTGGTACTGGGAGGACGACTATTCTTTTGTTCAAAGAAGGTTTTGACGTTGTGGGAGTTGATGTTACTCCTGTAATGATTCAGCGTGCGAGGAGTATTGCTAACAGTCTCGGTTTGAAGATTGATTATCGAGTGGGTGATGCTACTGCTCTTCAATTTAAAAATGATACGTTTGACTACGTTTTTTTTTCAGAGCAAGGATGGACTCAGATTCCCGGTAGGGGGAATAGGCTGAATGCGTTGAAAGAAGCGCATAGAGTTTTGAAGAGTGGAGGAGTTTTTATGTTCACGGCTCACCCGAGGGTTTGGCGAAGTAATTATTTTTTCTTTTGGTTGAAGCAATGGTTCAAGTTTTTTATTTTGAAGCGTTTTGGAGTTCCCATTGAAGAACAGGAATATGGTGATAGGTTTTTTGAGAGAGAAACGAAGGATGCGCAGAAAACATACGACAAGAAACAGTACATACATATTCCTTCTATAATTGAAGTTACGACTGACATCAAGAGAACAAAGTTCAATATTCTCGAAGTGAATGGAGAGAAACTCATATCGAAAGATGACTCGAGAGCATACCCTCCAGTTTTTTATGTGTGTCGAAAATAGCAGTGTTGAGGTTGGTAGTATATGAAACGATTCGCAACTGTGGAGAACTGGAACGCTATCTGGGAGACGAGAGGGCATAAAAGAAGTTTTGATGAGATAGAGTCTCCTTTTCAAAGAAAAGTATATGATTCAATATCAAAAAACGTAAAGAATATTGTTGGGGGTGTTCGCGGGAAAAACATTTTAGAGATCGGGTGTGGTTCTGGATACTTAAGTATGATATTCCTGTCTATGGGTGCGAAGAAGGTAACGTTGATGGATACATCAAAAACTGCATTAGCATATTCAAGGACGCTCGCAGAGTATGTAAGTATTCCAAGAAGAAAAGTACGGTATGTCTGTAGTGATTGTCGGAGACTACCGTTCCCTACTGATACGTTTGACCTTGTCCATAGTACTGGACTATTGGAACACTTTTCAGATGATGAAATACTTGGAATTATGAATGAATGCAGACGAGTCCTAAAAATGAGGGGCGACTTCATCGCTATTGTTCCCAATATGTTCTCGGTAGAGATTCTTTGGCGGATGATACGTGACGGGGGAAAAGGAACTGAAAGGATACTTTCCAACAGAAAATTACTCTTATTGATGCGAAATGCAGGGTTCAAAAAAAGGGTTGTTAAGCGTGCAAGAGCGTCCGTTGTTCCTTCATTTTTGAAAAAAAGTAATAGTCTTACAACACTTCTGGACAGGAACATAGGATTTCTCGATTATCTGAAAGTGTGTTATGGGAAGAAATTATGAACTTTTCAAAAGTACTGATTTTCCATTCATATACGGTCGCAATATGTTAGGAATGATAACACTTCCATCTTTTTGTTGGTGGTTTTCCAAGATCGCAACAAGTGCACGAGATGTCGCTATTGCAGTATTATTCAACGTATGAGGAATTATTTTTTCTCCTTTCACAATCGCAGTAATTCCTAATTTTTTTGCTTGAGCACTTGTTAAGTTTGAGCACGACCCGACTTCAAAGTAGTTTTTTCTTTTAGGGGAGTATGCTTCAACATCGAATTGCCGATATTTTAAGTCTCCAAGGTCTCCGGAGCAGATCGCGAGCGTTCTGATGGGGATCTCGAGACTGGTGAATATTTCAATAGTAATGTTCGTAAGATCGTCGAAGAACCGTTCAGAATCTTCTGGTGCGCAGATAACAATCATTTCTACTTTGTTAAACTGGTGTGTTCTGAAGAGTCCTTTTTCATCGATGCCGTGGGAACCTATTTCTCTTCGGAAGCACATTGAATAGCTCGTGTGCTTGATCGGGAGGCATTTCTCATCTATTTTTTTCCCGATGTATCTTCCGATGAGTGAGTGTTCTGATGTTCCGATGAGTGCGAGATCGTCGTTGAGAAGTTTGTAAATCATTTTTTCTTGGTCGTTCAAGTCGGTGACGCTATTGATGACATTCGTACGAAGAAGGAGTGGCGTTTCTACATAGAGGAATCCTTTCTTGACAAGGACATCGATGGCATAGTTGATGAGTGCACGGTTCAAGAGTGCGAGGTCTCCTTGGAGATAATAAAACCCTGTTCCAGTAACGTCCGCCGATGATTCAAAGTCAGCCATTCCTAACCATTCTGCAAGTTCTGCATGGTTTCTCACATCGAATGATTGTTTATTGATAGTTCCAAATGTTTTTACTTGAACATTTTGCGTAGAATCTTTTCCGAGTGGCACATCATTGGACATCATATTTGGAATCTTGTCTTCAATAATAAGTAATTGCTCATTGAGTTTGTCAACTTCTTCTTCGTTCTGTTCTATGGCGAGAACAATCTCTTTTGCGTTCAATGCAGTTGTCTCAATAGCACTACGATCACCTTTCTTTTTCAGTTCATTAATACTACGGGATATAGTGTTTCTCGATCGTCGAAGCTCGTCGCCTTCGTGTTTTTTCTTTTTCCACAGGTCACAGAGGGTACAAAGCTCATCAACAAGTGGTAGTTTTTCGTCTTGAAATTTCTTCCTGATATTCTCCTTGACGAGTTCCGGAGCAGACAGTACAACCTCTCTATCGATCATAACCTTGGCAAGAGAGCAAAAAGTTTATATAGCTTTGGGTACTCTCATACCATATGGAACAAACAACAATAAGCGTCTTACAAGAAAAAGAGGAAAACATCGTTGTCCAGAAGAGTTCTGAAGTGGAAGTATACAGTTTGAAAAAGGTTCTTGAAGAAGTAAGAACAAAGATTTCCACTGATGAGCTTCGGTTCAGTGCGTGTTGCAGTGACAGTACTGCAAGTTTGTAAATGACAGTTCACCTTAGAATTCGGGATAGACTTCATAGAATTTTTTCTATTGAATCGCGAACAGGAGAAAGGTTATCGAACGTGTTGAGAGCACACGGTGTTCCGCTCAATGCAGTCGTAACAAAAGTGAATGGAGAAATAGTTACAGAAGATATAGTTCTGGATGAGAAAATTTCTGTTGATATTGATATGGTAAGATTTTACGATTTGAATAAGATTCTATCCGTAAAAACGATGCCTCAACAAGGAGGAAAAGAACCAGTATACATAAAAGAGCATATATCATTTGATAGTGGAAACATAACAAGAAAGAGATTTCCTCTTGACAAAAAAGGAGTTCAAGAAACAATAGAGAGGACGTTTTTAGAGTTTGTTTTAGAGAATAATCTTATTTCTGAAGGGGAAACAATCGCTGTTGCTTTTTCAGGAGGGAAAGATAGTCTTGCATTGCTTCTTCTTCTTGAACGATTGAAAGACAAACTCCCAAAACATAACTTGTGTGCGATAACTGTTGCAGGATGGGAGGACACTGCATCTTTTGAGTACGCACAGCAGGTGTGCTCCCTTCTGAGAATTCATCAAACAATCGTGAAACCAAGTGATATAGAAAAAGTATTTGGTTTGAATTGTTCCCTCTTCGAAACATTATCAAAAATAGAAGCAAGTCCTGATGAATCAATTCATACTATTTATTGTCTTCACCAGTTTATGAGGCGTGGAGTGGAAGAATGCGCAAAAAGACTCGGAAGTACAACAATTGCTTTAGGTTTGAATCTTGAAGACTTGTTTTCAAGTTTTCTTGGGGCATTCACGACAGGATATGACATCTTGGACGCGCCGAAAAGAAAGATAGCTGGAACAACCTTCATTTTCCCATTATTTCCACTAAGAAAAAAAGAAGTGAGTATATACTTGAAAACTACCGCTGAAGAATTCACAAATCAAGGACCTACGACAGCGTTTGACAAAGGACCTGCATCACGAGGATTTTACTACTATGTTTCGGATATGCTTCAAGATATTTGGCCAGGCATAGAACAACACGTTCTGGAAGCGTTTCGTCGGAGAAGTAAGGAAAATATATCGTTTGCAGTCTGTAAGAACTGTAAAACGACACACATACTTCAGAATAAGAATGATGCGAACGAGTTTTGTATGGTTTGCAGAGTTTTAAAAAGGATGAATCTTTTGAAAGATGGTAATTGACCGTATCACTCGTATAAAACTTCGGCGTTCCTGATCAACTCACAAGTTCATTATACGTCTCCCCGCTGAGCGTCGTAGCTGTTTTGCTTTATGATAGTTGTGGCAGTCTTTTGTTTATTGTATCTCTGAGCGCGATGATGATACTCTCTTCTTCAATGTTTGTCGTTTCTTTGACTGTGTTTCCGTAGTGTTCGTCGGAGTATTTTTTTTGTAGGAATTCTTTTGTTTCTTTGTATCTTGGAATGATGTGCACGTGTAAGTGGTTCACTGAGTTTCCACACTGCAGGTAATTGTACAGCTCAGGAGAGAACAAGTTGTCTACCGCGAACTCTGTATCTTTTTGTATCTGGTGGAACTCTTTTAATTCTTGTAGATTTATTGATGAGAATCGTACAGTGTGCCTGTGTAAAAATAAAACAAGTGTGCAGAGAGTATGTTGTTCTCTACTTATCATCAAAGTCCAGAATGAGTATTTTTTAACAATTCCTTTAGAAGGAATCATTCCAGTGTTAATTTTGCAGAGTACACAATCCATGTCACTCCTCCTCGTTAATCATACGCGAGCGAATGTGCGGACGGTTTTAAATGTTCCTTTTCACGAAACGTTTATATTCCTCCTGACTCACATACAAACTATGCCTTCTCTTCGCCCGTACGTTCGTGTTGCTGTCGTTCTCATTCGTAACGATAAAATTCTTCTCGCGTTGAGTACGTATTATGGAGAGACTTTTTATGTCGTTCCAGGTGGTCTCGTTGAGGATGGTGAGGATTTCAGAATTGCCGCAGTGAGAGAGTTGAAGGAAGAAACAAATTATGATATTGAAGTGGAGGACATTCTTCATATTGGTGAGTGGCTTGACACGAATGCGAACGTGAAAGTGATCGATGTCTTTTTTGAGGGGAGAATTCTTGGAGGGGAGGAAACTCACTTGAAAGATCCTTGTCTTGGTAGAAATGTCATAAAAAAGTTGGAGTGGGTCGACTTGAAGAGTGTGAAAAGTATCGATTTGAAACCTGAGAACTTCAAAAACTTGTTACAACAAAAAAGAGCGTACTTGGGAGCGTATTAATTTTTGGAGGGACATACTGCGCTCTCACTACTGTTTCTCCCCCTTTTGATGGTTGTTCGAGCACTCTCAAAACCGAAAGACATATAAATGTTCACATATTTATAACAAGTGTTCACAATATGGTAACAGTACTCAAATCGGGGATTTACAAGATTTTGCACGTGTTTTATAAACGAAGGAATGAGAAAATACATCTTCGAGAGCTTGCAAGGGAAACAAAAATGTCCGTGCAAGGAGTTTCTCGTTATCTGAGCGAGTTGGAAAAGAATAAAATTCTCAAATCTGAAAAACTGGGGAATCTGAAACAGTATTCTTTGCTTCAAAATCAAGAAGTGTACTCTCTCCTCGCAATGTTTGATGTTGAAAAGACTCAAGCATTGTCGCTCTTGAGAAAAAGTGCGATACGTACGTACATAAACGTTCTTCCTTTTCCTCCAGTGTTCGCGATAATTTTTGGATCTACTGCAAAGGGAACATATCGTGAAGAATCGGATATTGATATTCTGTTAGTTACGCACAAAAAAATGGATGTGAGAAAAGCAGAAAAAGAAGCCGACGCATTAAACTCGATGAATATAAGCACGTTTCAGATATCGTTCGAAGAATTTAAAAAAGAATTGAGAATGAAAGAAGATAAAGTAGTACAATCAGCAATAGCAACGGGATATCCAGTGTTTAATCAGCAGTACTATTACGAGGTTTTAAAGAATGAAAGAGTATAATTTGAAAAAGTTAATAGAAAATGGAGCACTATTGAATGGGCAAATACAAGAATTTCTATCGAAAAAAGTTCTCTTAGAACAGAAAGAAGATGTGAACGAAGTACAGGGTCATCTGCTAAAAGCGGAGCATAATTTGAGATTTGTTCAGGACAACATACGGTTAGGATATCTTGATTGGTCGATAACAGGATGCTATTACGCTTGCTATCACGCAGCATTAGCACTCATTATGACGAAAGGGTATTTTTCGAAGAATCATCTTGCAACACTCTGTATTCTGATTAAAGAATGTTATGAAAAAGAGCTCACCAAAGAAGATATTGAGATGGTATCGAACTTGTTAGATTATCAAGACGTTCTCTTTTATGTAGAATCGAAAAACAAGCGTGAAGATGCAACATATTCCACAAGAATAAAATTCGAAAGACCGGATGTGGAGAAAATAAAAATAAACTCGAACCTCTTTGTTGCAAAAGTAAAAAAGATTTTAGAAGATAAACTATAAAGACAGAGTGCAAATCTTTATAACTCGGTCGTAAATCGTGATATGTATGGCTCAACCAACTGATGAACAATCCACCGAACCAAAAACAGTCACTGTCTCTTGCGACTTCTGCACGGAGAAATTCTCGTGTGCTGAAGATTTGCTTGATAAAGGTAAGAAGAATATGTGTTATTCTTGTTTTGAGAATTCTGAGTTGTCTGATGAGGAGTTGAACCAGTTGAACGTGAACGTTCCAGAGGATAAGGTTCCTGAAGTGACTGCGAATGGTGTCGCTCAGGATCTCGTCACGAGCGCTTTTCCTTTGCTTTGGGCTGAAAGAAAAGAAAAGTTGAAGGAGTCTTCGAAGAAGGAGCTTGCTGAGGAGATGTTCCGAGCAGGTGTTTTTATCGGCGTGAAATCGTGTATGCAGAGTATGAATGAGTTAGATGAGGAAGCTGAAGAAAAGAAGGAGTGAGTGACTTCATAAGATGCATACTTCTGTTTCTTTCTTCTTTCATGATTCGACTTGGAGTGGCATAAGAATTTCTTTTGTTTGTAAGTCTTTCAAGTCACACATTATCTTTTGAGCTATGACTTCTGCAAGTTTTACAGGTACTGCGTTTCCAATCATTTTGTACCCATCTGCAACGTCTGTGTAGTAGAAGATGAAGTTGTCGGGAAATGTTTGTATTCTCGCACACTCTCTCACAGAGAGTCGTCTATACAAGTGTTCTTTTCCTTTTACGAATTCTCGGACGTTTTGTTCGATAAACTTCATTTTTGGTGCTTGTGGGTGAATCGGCGCGTGTCTTCCTCCTGCTTGGATCGTGAACGATGGTTCGTCCCAAGAGCGAACTCTGTTTCTTGACATGTACATTGTCGAAAATCCTCCGTTCATATATTCATGGTTTGCGACTGACAATTGTGAATTTGATTTATTGTACTCTTTTGCAGGAACTGGTTCGGGAAAATCGCCAATTGCGCTTCTCAGAGTGAGTGTTTCAGGGTTCGGTTCTGGAAACTGGAACTTTTTCCCGAGCGATTGGTGATATCCCACGATGATAATTCTTTTTCGTTCTTGTGGGACTCCATAGTCCTTCGCATCCAGTAATTGGTACGTGACTTCATATCCAATGTTTTTGAACGCATCAACAATCTTGAGAAATTCTTTCTCGTGAGTCGGCGATACTATTCCTGCAACGTTTTCGGCGAGGAAAAAAAGTGGCTTCTTCTCTTTGATGAGATCAATATAGTTATAAAAAAGTTGTCCTCTTGAATCATTGATTCCTCTCATTGACCCTGCTAAACTCCAGCTTTGGCAAGGTGGTCCGCCGATAAATCCGACGACTTCGGGAATTTCGTCCGGTGACAAATCTGTGATGGAGTTTTTGTTTATTGTGAGATGATGATTCTTCTCGAATGTTTCCCAGCAACCTTCCCAGTTGTCATTAGCAAAAACGACGTCAAACCCCGCGTTCTTAAAACCTAAATCTAACCCCCCTGCTCCTGAAAAAAATGATGCTATCTTCATAGTAATACGAAGCGGATGAACTTCGCCTCCAAGAGTTTTGCTGGATTGTTGGGGTTTTTTATGAGTATATCTTTCACAGAGACTACTTTACTTGATTCAAGTTCTTGTATGTCTGCTTTCGGGTAAGAAAGATACTTTTCATTTTGTACTATCAAAAAGAGGTGAAATGCGTTATCTTCAAGTTGGCAGAAGTTTCTAAAGACTGAGAGAGGGTTGTCGATGCTCCACATCCCTCTGATCCTTAATTCGGTGATGCCGAGAGGATCGACTCGTCGTACTTTTCCTAACTCGACAGTTTCTCCTTTCTCTAATCCAAGAGAATCAAGAACGGAACCTATTTCTTTCTTTATTGGTTCGTGAACCTTCTCATACACCTTGTGATCTGCAGCGTAACAATCTCCATGAACGAAGAAAAGATATTTTATGATTCCTCCATTTACGTTTCCAATAACATAAAAAAGGTCTTTTTCTTTCCACGCTCCACCATCACACCGTTTGCAGTCGGCAGTTATCCGAACGTCATCAACAAGAAGTTTATTTTTTGGTGGCGAACTATTTAGTGCTAAAGAACTATTCGCACTTTCAATCTTTTTTATTTCAAAAGCATCCCCGTTGTTGAGTATGATATCGGGAGGGTGATTTTGGTTTCCCGACCAAGAAAACGTTTCCGAATACGCACTCTCTTTCTTGTCTTGTGAAAGCACAAAAGAGGAGGCGAGAGCATCTTTGATGTAGAATTCTAACTGTTCTCCAACCGCGTTTATTCGATTAAGTGATTTTGACGCATACGTTTTAAGATTGGTATTCCGATAGGAAGAGATGTTCAGTATTGCTCTTATGACGTTTCCTGCCATACGTACTCCCCTTTTATGGAATGTCTATTGATACTGCTCTTTTTAAATGCTACGGCGGAATGTCCAGTGACCAGTGGTGCTCATCGTTCGGTGGATACCATCTTTCTCAACTCTCTCACTACCTCCACCATCGCCATCGTGTCTCTCCCGCAGTATTCTTCAAGTGCAGTATACACTCGAGCCCTTTCTTCGTCGGTAACAGTTCCGTATGTCACTCGTACGTATTCAATGCTCGCGGTGTCTCCGTCAGCTATCTCAAGATCTTCGTATCCTTTTCCGGTCATTGCTGGCAATACTGCTTTGATGCTGTTGCTTCCTTGTTGTGCTGGGTTGTAGTAGTTGAAGTTTTTGAATGGTTCGAGGAGGTCGATGATTCTTTTCAGTGCGTCAGCAACCCATTCTGCGTGTTCGGGGTATGCGAGAGCAAGGTCTCGTAGTTTTCCCATTTCGAATGATTGATTGTACACGATGATCGTTCCTGTTGTTGGTAGGTTGTTTCGTAGGTGTTCGATGAATTCTTTTCTCGGATCGCTTGTTCCTTTGTACAAGTATGATACATGTCGTGATTCTGTTCCTTCCTCATCGACAATGTGCAACGAGTACTGGAATGGTATCGCTTGGTATGGTCTCGTTCCGTCGAATGGCGGTATTCCGTTATTGAACGTTTCAAAGTCGAGGTAGGAGAGTGGGTGTGTGAGTTGTTTGAGGAATGTTGTTATTTCTTCTTTGTTGACGTGTGGTTTTCCCGTGAGCGCGACTTCTCGTTGTACTACTTGGTTGTCTGTTAGTTTTTCGTCGGAGGATATGTCTTTGATGAGTTCAACTCCTCGTTCGTGCAACGCAAGACTTTTCTTTCCTCCTCGGTATAAATCAAAAACGCTTCCGGGTGGCAGTTCCCAGTGGCAGTCTTGTGACTCTTTTGTTTCTTCGCAAATTTTTATGATTGGTGGCGTTTTGTTGGCGATGAGTGCGAGGAGTCGTTGAACTGTTGCTGGGAGGTCACGCTTTTTTTCTTCTTCTGCCACGTCTGCAGTGATGTCTACTTTTGAGAAGAGTTGGTACGGGTCTATCGCTCCTTGTCGTACGTATTCGTTGTTGATATGGATGAGGTAGCACTTGTTGATGTTCAGTCCTGCTCCCGTGTAGCAGTATTTTTGGAATGCTACGTCGCTGACGTGTTCTTCTTTGACACTTGTTGAACTTTTGACTTCTACAATATCCCACGTTTCAGCACCATTGGAACTGGAAGGTAGTAAGATGTCTGCTCGTGCGTAGCAACTACCTCTTAAGAATCCTGCTTCGAAGAGTATTCCTCGTCGTTTCAAGTATTTTTTGCTTTGGGCGATATTTTCTTTCCAGTCTTGAGGGAGGAGTATTCCTTCGGGGAAGAGTTGTTGTGCGAGTTGTCCTACGATGAGTCCTTCGCTCATTCGGTGTTGCTGTGAAACTGTTGCGGGAATGACGTTTTCTTTGTCGTTGAACGCGTCCCACAAGCATCGTTCGCACTCGAGTCCAAGAACATATTTTGATTTTGTGAGGAGTGGCATAGAGTACGGGAGAATGTGGAGTACGTTAAATAAGTGTTGGTTTTTGGTACGTGGAAAGCACCATAAGGTCAAAATCCCCTATGTTCTCGACGCTGGTGCGTTACGGGGGTTGTCCCTTACGGGGACGTAGCACTCTCTCGTTCACGTCGAGGATTTTGAAGGAGCTTTCCACGTACGGTTTTTGGCGTGTTCTTTCTTTTCGTCCTCACTC
>CAYHWM010000022.1:0-12408 GCA_964359925.1 uncultured Methanosarcinales archaeon | reverse complement strand
GTGACTACTTCAACTGGTGTTCTTTTCGCTCCGAGAGTGTACGTTCCTGTGGTTTTCGTGGTGGTTGATACTGTTGCTTCGATGTGGATGGAGTTCTTTTCTGCTTTTGTTTTGATTGGTACGGCGATCCATTGTTTTCCTCTCACTTCATAGAGTGTGAGCTCCGATCGCGAAATGTTTTTCTTCGTGATCCATCGTTGTGGAATCTTGAAGGAGAGCGATAGTGTCGTGATACGTTCTGCTACTTGTTCGGATGTCTCTATAGTGTACGAGTCGTAGAGTTCGTCGAGTGGGTTGTTGTCTTGTTGAGAGTGTCTTTTTGTTTTTATGAGTATTCTTTCTGCTTGTTGTGATAGTGTGAGTGTGATGTTTGTGAGTCCTTGTTTCCATCCTGTGGCGAGAGTGTATTTCTTGTTTGCGAGTAATGATTTTGCTTTGAGTGTTCTTGAACGTATATGCTGAATGTTCTCAATTGTTTTGATGATGAGGATGACGATGATTGCGAGGACTATTCCTCCGACGATCCATTTCCAGTAAAGAAGTATGATGGAGAACACGAGTACGACGGCGCTCCATGCTGTGAGGAGTATGATGTTTGCGAGTAATGTTACGACGAGGATGGAGAGCAATACGATGATCCAGAGTGGTGTTGGTGTTGATTCTCTGATAACTTTTTCTTTTCGTGGTTGAAGAATTATTTTTTGTTCTGGCGGTAGTGTTCGTACTATTGTTGGTTGTTGTTTCGTTGGTGTTTGTTTCGTCGCTGTTGTTCTTTTCGGAATGTGGAGTGTTGGTAGGTGTATTGATGTTACTGCTCGTTTTACTTTTCTCGAGAGTGTAATGATTGTTTTTTTCGTTCGTATTCCTGTTCGTTTCCAAGGAATGAAGAGTGTGAGGAGTACGATGATGAAGAGTGCGACGAGTGGTAGTAGTTTTTTTGTTCCGAGGGCGAATGGTTTGCTTTGTTTTGGTATCGTTACTATAACTGTCGTGCTTGCTGTTCTTCCTGTTCTTTGGGAGGTGAGTGTGAGTGTTACTTTGTACTTTCCTGGAGCTGTCGTGTTCAGTTTTGTTGCGGTGATGAGTGTTATTTCTTGGGTCGTGTTCGTTGGTACTTCTATGGTTTGTTTTGCGAGGTTGATGAATGGTGGCCCGTCGAGTGTGACGGTGTACGTTTCTGTTACTCCTTTGTTCGTAACAGTGCCTGATAGTATTCTTGACTCGTTGATTGTTTCGTCACGTGCCGTAATTGTTGCGTCTCCTATGTTTGTAATGGTGAGAGTTGCTCTTGCTTGACTATTCAGGGTTGTCATCGTGGAGATTGTTGTGAGTGTGACGTTGTATGATCCGTGGGTGTTGCAGGATGGTGTTGCGTTGAGTGTTATTGTTCTTGTCTCGTTGGGATCGAGTGAGAGTTTTGGTAGTTTCGAGTTTTGTATGATGAGTTCTCGTGGTGCATCGAGGGAGAATTCGTATGTTTCGATGAATGAGTTATGGTTGTGGAGGTCGTATGCTATGATTGCGTGTTGGCAACTGCTCACTATCGTCGGGTCGTATGCTGTGATGTGTGGTGTTTCTGGTGTTGTGACGATGATTGTTTGGTTGAGTTCTTTCGTTGTTTCTTCAAGTTCGCTCGTGATTCTGGTTGAGAGAGTGTACTTTTTTGGTGGGACGTTGCAGGGTAGTGTGAGTGTTCCTTGAACGTTCGTGAACGTTTTTCCTGGAATACTGAAGCGAGTCATATTCCACGATTGTTCGTCTTCGAGGAGTCCTGTAGTTTTGAGTGTGTACGTGTCGTCGACTGCTCTCGTGTTTTGGAGTTGTAGTTCGTACGTCGTGGTTGAACAAGCTGAGAGAGTAATCACCTCGGGACTATACGCGTTGAATCCCAGTACTGGTGAGAGTGCTACGATGAGGAAACAGAATATGACTGTTATGACTACACTCCCCCTTCCCATAGTACGTCTCAAAATCGATACACCTTAATATACTTTTTGATAGTTCACGCTCAAATTCGCATATTCTCACATTCTCATATTCTCATATTTTCATATTTATAGCAAATCGCACTAATTTATGAACATTATTTTCGCGGTTTGCTATACTAGTGGAGCTCGCAAATGTTCAATTATTAACGAGATTCACTATTACTCTTTTTTCAGTATTGTTCTCCACCCGTATGTGAGGAGGAGTGCGAGTAAGATAATGACTGCGCTAATAAGGACTATTTCGAGTATTGTTCGTATGGTGACGAGTGGTGATGGTTCTATCGTGATCGTGACTGGTGTTCTTGATCGTTCTTCTCCTGTAAGAGTTTTTAATACTATGAAGAATGATCGTTCTCCTTTCGCGTCTTCGTCAACTGTTCCTTCTAATCGTACTGTTTCTGTTGATCGTGGTTGGATGACGATGGTTGATGGAGTTATAGTGATTTTTCCTATTGAATCTCCTCCTTCCGTGCTGACGTGGTATGATTGTGCTTCGTCGTCAGTGTTTGTGATCTTGAGTGGGAATGAGAATTCTTCTCCTGCTTTTATTGTTCCAGTGGTTGTTGGTGCGCTGAGCGTTCCTGAATCGCTGCATGTTCCTTGTTTGATGGTGAATTGTGCGCTTCTTGATGTTGATGCTCTGCCGTCTCTGTATACTGCTATTGCTGTGAGAGTGTAACTTCCTGCAGGAGTGCATGATGGCACGGTGATGATTGTTTCTTGAGTTGTGCTTCTTTCTCCTACGGAGAGGTTGTCAAGGTATGTTGCTTGGCTTATTCCGAGTGCTTTGATCGTGTACTCTACTCGAGCGTTTTCATCACTATCTCCGGTGTTTTGGAGGTTCAGGCGTACGTTGATGTCTTCTCCGCTCTTGACTGTTTCTGGGTTGATGAGTATTTCTTTGATGGTAATGTCGTGTGATGGTGCTATGACGACGAATGGCACTTCTCGTTCTTGGAGGAGTCCTTCTTTGTTCCAGAATGTGATGCTGAGAATGTAGTCTCCAGGAGTGAGTTGTTCTGGTGTTTGGATGGTTGTCGTTACTGGAATGGTTATTCCTGAACGAATGGTTGAGTAGTGACTTTTTTTCGTGAGCGTTTCTCTCGCGACGTCATTGTTTTCGTATCCTGCAATGCTCACGACGAGTTCTACGTCTTTGTAGTCTTGTTCTGTGGAGTATTGGAATGTTGTTGTGAGTAGAGTTCCTCTTTCTACGGCTATAGTCTTGTTCGTCGCAAGTGTCATTCCTTGAAGAGTGAACGAGTCGAGAGTGAATGGCTCTGCAGTCGCGAGTGTTGGAACTATCGCGACGAGTATGAAAAGAAAAAAAAGTATTCCTGTGAGCGTCTTTTTGCTCATAGTACGTTTACTCATTTATCCCTCGACGACGGTTATCGTTCTGTGAGCGTTCGTGCTTGCTTCTTCGCTCCATGCGGTGACTGCGTAGTAATGTTTTCCTGTTCTTGTCGTGTCTGGTACTCTGAGTGCGAGTGTTACTGTTTTCGTCGTTCCTGCTGGCAATTCTATTGCTCTGAGTGACGAGACTGCTGGTAAGCTTAACGAGTATACTGCTACTCTGAGCGTTTCTGTTCTTGTTCCTTCATTGGTGAGCGTGACGCTTGTCGTCATGATGCTTCCTTGTTTGACTGCGGTGTTGTCTTTTGTTTGTACTCCAATAATGGTGATGTCGCTGAATTGTTGTTCTGGCACTGTTGGCACGACGACTTCAGGGTTTCCTGTTCCGTCGAGTCTGTTCAGTACGAGGAACACGTCAGGACTGAAATCTTTGATGGTGATGCTATCACTGCGCGTTTCGTATCCTGTTCTTTTCACCGTGTACGTGTACGTTCCTGGTTCGAGGTTTGATAGTGTTGCTTTTCCTTGAGCATCGGTTCGTATCGTTTTTCCGTTACTGATGATTGTTGCATTGTGCAAGTATGCTCCGTTCGTACTATCAATAACTTGGAAGTTGATGTTGTATGTTTTCTTCGCTACGGTGAGTACTGCTCCGCTGAGTGTTTCTGAGAGTAGTGGTAGTCCTTGGCAGAGTGTTCCAGTGTTTGCTGGTGTTCCTACGAGTGTGATGGTGTATGTTCCTTTTTCTTTCGCTGTGAAGTCAACACTTCCTGTCGCGCTTCCGGTAGTTGTCGTTATTGTTTGGTTCGCGATTTTTCCACTCGGACTTTTGAGTGTTGCAGTGAGTGCTGTTGCGAGTGGCGTTTTTGCTCCGTCTGAGTTCGCGTATGCACTGTATGATGTGTACGTGTATCGTGCTTGTTCATTTTCTACGTATTCTTTCTTCGTGAAGTCTACGCTGTTGATGACGGTGTAGCAAGAATTTTTTGGTAATGTGCTAAGTACTGTTGTTTCTTTTTGTACGCTCGTCGTGCTTTTCGTTAAGCATTGGTCGTCTATTGGTTGTACGCTGATGCTAATGGAGTATTTCCCACTTTTGACTGGTGTCCAAGAGAATTCAACTCGTTGTGATGTGCTCGCGATGAGTGATGTTCCTTCAGCAGCGGTGAGTTTTTGTTCTGATGTGTGAACGAGTTGTCCTCCTTCATTGACTACGTTCATCGTCACGATCGTGTCGATGCCGTAGAATTCTTGTTTCTTGTCTACTGGCACGTATCCGAGTGCGCTTGTCAATGTGAGTGAACTGTGAACGTCTGCGTCCATGCTCGCGTCGAGTGCTACGATGAGTGGTACGTTTTCGTAAGCGTCTGTTGATACTTTGTAATTGTCAACGTGAGCTGTACAAGATGATTTCTTGTCGAAGCTGATACTGAGTGGGCTTGCTGTGAGAACGTCAGAGTATCCATTGTTGTTCCATGATGCTTTGTACGCCATTGGAAGATATCCTTTCGCGAAGTAAAGAACTCCGTAGCCGTTCGCTGTTGCGAGTGAGCTTGGGTATTGTATCTTTATTGTTCCGTCAGTCGTGCTCGCTCCGTTAGGGAATGAACCGCTGAATGGTGCGACGCTTGAACAGTCTGCATTGAGGCAGTTGACTGCTACAACATCAACGTTGTCTTGCGTGAACGTATAAGGTACGTCGACGAATGCACTAACTGCTCCTACTAAGAGCACCATTGCCAGAACGAATAGTAGTTGTTTTCTCATCACAATAACCCCCATGCTTTCAAACCTTTCACACCTTTTCGGCGTGATTCTTTGATGTTTTGATTCTCTTTTATTTCTTCCGTGTTTTTTATTGACAGTATGAAAAAAAATAAAAAGGAAATAAAAAGCGTTTAGTTCGCTCCTTGACCGCCTGTTTGACCGCCGACAATTCTGTTAGGTAATGTTGGAGTCACGTGTTTTCCCCCAGTTTTGAGGAGGTTTTCGAGTCCGTTGCCAAACACTGCAGCTGCTCCTGTTTCGATGACTTTTCTTGCTGTCGTCATCTTCGCATCGTACCTTCTCATTTGACGGAGTGTGTCTTTTGTTTCCTTGTCTGTTCCGTCTAGTTCTACTAATTCTATTGGGTGAGCTGGAACCGATTCGTTCGCAGGAGTTGAAACATCGTCAGCAACAGCGTCAACCATTCCTACCGCTGTGTGGTGTCTTACTTCTGGAGAGTTCATAAAGTAGTTCACTATTGGTAGTTGAGTATTGTCTACAACTGTTTTTCCGTTCGCATCAGTCGTGAAAAGTTCTGCTCCTGGAGTGATGAGCGCTCTGTGTGCTTGAACGTTCAAGACTGTGTTCGTTCCTGCGTTTGCGATGTCGAGTGCTGTTACGACTGCGTTTCCTACATGTGCAGTGTGTTTGTTCCAGTTCAATGCCGCAACAGGAACTATTTTTGCCGCTTGGATTGTTGCGCTCGTTAAGTCTGTTGCTATGTTCGCGAGTGCTTCTGTTTCGTCGAGAGCAAAGTCCGCTAATTGAACTGCTGTTTCTAGCGATGTTCCGACTTTTATTACTGTGAATACTCCGTTGTTGATAGCGTCAGAAACTGGAGCTCCTTTTTCTTCTCCAGCGATTGCTACTGGTAGTTCGACGATTGCTGGTGCTACGATTGCGTTGTATGGTAGCGCGATAGCGTTTGCTACAACGTCTCCAGTTGTTTCGATAACGTCTATTGGTAATTGTACTACTGCTTGTAATGTGTTGTCTAACACTTTACCAACTGCGTGAGATGCTGCTGAGAGTTTTCCTCTCGTTTCTTTTTGACCGGTTTTAGTAACGAGTCCATCGCTTCCTCTGAATCCATCAGCGACGTGTTCTCCTGCGTTTTTGAGTGCTCCGACGTATCCTGATACGTTGCTGTCGTTGCCTTGTATTCCTAAATCTTTGACGATGTTGACTCCGTTTTGTATCGCTGCCTTTTCGTGGGCTACGACTCTTTGAGTGTATGTTCCTGTAACGTTTTCTCCTGGTAGCGTTGTCTTTTTTGCGATTGCTCCAAGATCGTTGTATAATTCTATTCCTGCTCCTACAATGTTCGTGTCAGAAGCGGTGTGTCCATTGCTTCCTTTGTAGATTCCATCTTTTGTTCCTATGTCTGCTCCGCCGATAACGTGTTTTGGTACGTTGACGAGGTTGTCAATGGATGATTGTGCTGCTGCTTTGATTTGTCCTTTGTATCCAAGATCTTTCCATTCCGCGTTGTTTCCTGCGTAGAGTGGTCCGTCTCTTGAAGTGTTAGGAGTCATATCTCTCGCGGTTACGACTACTTCTTTTGTTTGTTCTGCTGTCGCAACTACTACTGCTCCTATTGCTACTGCTACTTTGTTGTCGGTGACTGCGTGGTATGCGGATTTTGCTCCTTTTGATAGTGCTGATCCTGCGCTTCTTGCTCCTTGAGCGATTGCGTGACCTGCGTCTTGAACGAGTCCTGTTTCTTGTGCGTTGAGCGCAACTCCTAATTGTGCAAGTTGGTCGAGTGTAACGTTTCCTGATGTGTTTCCTTGTGCTTGGTTAATAGTGTCTTGCGTTGAGATATTCATGTACTCTACAGCTTGACTTTCTGCAGCATAGCTTGTTTGAGTGTAATTGACTGCTCCTGTTCCTACAGTGACTGCGAGTGCGAATGCTGATTTTCCTACTTGAGAAGTTCTGAATGCGTCTCCGTTTCGGAGTCTTTCCGCGAGCGTTGACGTTGTAGTTGACTGCGTAGTATAATTGTTTCCTGAGTTCATGTTTTTTCCTCCAAGCTAATTTACTGTATGTAAGCCCCCTAATTGTGGTATGGGAACGCCCAGTGATATTTAAAGGTTTCGGTATAGTTGTTATTCAAAAGTGGCAAAAATGACCGTTTCTTGTTTGTGTCGTCGAGAACGACCAAAGATAATAAGAAATATAAGAAAAAGGAGTTGCAGAAGTATTAAAAAACGTTTCCTTTCTCAACTCGCGTATGATCGCTATTGTTGGTGCAGGTCCTGCGGGGAGTTATCTCGCATTCACTCTCGCGAGTGCTGGGAGAGAAGTTTCTTTGTTTGAGGAGCATGCAGTCATCGGGAAGCCAGTGCAGTGTACTGGTATTGTGACGAACGTGTACGATCAGTTCGATCTTCCGAAGAGCATTATCAGGAACGAGTTAGAGGAAGTAAGAATTCACGCAGGTAAAAAAGTGACAAGTATTCCTCTCAGCGAGCACGTTCTTGACAGGCATAAACTCGACGATACTCTTGCGAAGATGGCAAAAAAAGCAGGAGCGCAAGTGTTCCTTCAGCACAAGTATGTTGGGAGGGAGAAAAATGCGAATGGTAACAGTGCATTGTTTCAAACGTCTGACGGAACGAAAAGAATCCCTTTCAGTTTTCTCGCAGGGTGTGATGGGCCTAATAGTTCTGTTGCGAGAACGTCGGGGTTGGACAACTCTTCAAAGTACTATATAGCTGCTCAGGCATCCGTGGAAGGAACGTATGATAAGGGAGTGTTTGATACCTATTTTGGCGATGTTGCTCCGAAGTTTTTCGCGTGGAGTGTTCCCGAATCAAAACACGTTTCTAGGATTGGTTTGGCGACGATGGAGTCTCCCGGTATTCATTACAAAAAGTTTCTCGCAGAGCAAGGAGGAAGAAGTGTTGATATGTTGGGAGGGTTGATCCCCGTGTTCAATCCGCGATCAAAAACGATGAATGACACTACTGCTCTTATCGGCGACGCTTCTGGTTTCGTGAAGGCGACGACTGGCGGAGGAATTATTACGAGTATGCTTCAGGCAGAGTTGATCGCGAAAAAGATTCTTGGCGAGCCTTGGAAGAAAGAATACTCAAAGTTGAGGTTCGAATTATGGCTTCACCTGAGACTGAGGAATATGCTGAACAATTTTTCTCAAAATGATTATGAAAAGCTTGTTGGATTAATGGATAGTCATAGAGTAAAAACTATTCTTTCGAAGTATCCTCGAGAGTATCCGAGCAAATTTTTGTATAAGTTGTTTCTCGCAGAGCCGAGGATTGCCGTTCTTGGTTTGTTGAAGTTCGGGTGGTAAAAGAAAATCTGGAATATGAAGAATGTGAGAATGTGCACATACAGGAAGCATAATAACAATCGCTCATTTGACAGTAGTACACACTTTCATATTTGATATTCTCACATTTCTCAAGTATATTCCGTAACATTTATAATACAGTATCCCTTTCCGGTGATGAATTGGGGGCTTTATTGTTATGGGTACATTAGAAGAATGCATTCGTCAGTTACGGTGTAGACTTGAACTCACGTTAGGATTCGTGTCTTCAGATCATCCTCAAGCTGGAGAACTTGTTGAGGATATAGCTCATCGAGGAATGGTCGCTGACAAGTATGATTCTGTTCCTTGGAAGCTTGGGGATATTGGTGCGACGTTGAAACAGATATATCCTGATGCGACGAGTATGTTGCGCGCGAATCACAGATATGCAGAGTACACATTGAGGGTGTGCGAGTTTCAAGGTTCTTGGTTTGTTCTCAGAAGACACTGTGGCGAGGGTAGCGATGAGAAGATACAATCATTCACTCCTGATAAGAGGGCGAGAGCATATGACTGGCTACTTGCTACTGCGACTCCTGAAGAGGTCTCTTTCTTATCTGAGCGTGCTGATGCAGTGAGTGCTTTGAAAGAATACGAGAAGAGAAACAGGTAACATACCAACAGCTTGGTAACGTATCATATTACGCGTATGCGTCTTGAACTTCAGAATACTTTTTCTTGAGCGCAGTACTTGCTTTGTCGATGAAGAACAGTACTGGAGAGTTCTTGCTGTGAGCACTGACTATCTTCTTCAGAGAGTCTAACAGTCCAAGGAGTTCAATAATGCCCGAGTACAGTTCTGTCCGTTCTGCAGGGTTCAGTATAGTAAACCGTTGTAGTTTTACTCTGAGTAGTCTCCATGAGTCGAGAGCTTTTATGGCGGAGTCTCTTGATGAGTCTTTTCGATTTGCAGGTAATTGGATAATAAGACTGATGAGTGATTGTTCAACAGTATCTTGTTCTCCGGGGGCGGACATAAGCTATTTACCAAATGTGAAGTATAAGAATGTTTCGCTTGTGCAAAAATTAATTTTTCACCGATGCAAAGTTTCTTTGGATGTTGACCGCTGACTTTTTAGCGTATTGTAGTGCTCTAATTACTTCGAGCGGTCGTGAAAATTCGACGTCATATTCAAGTTTTTCTATGAACTCTATGAAATCAACTATCCTCGTAGCAAGTTTTTTCCTTTCTTGGAGATCGAGGGAGGTATACCTTTGAATTTGCGTACGGAGTGGTCTCCAGAGATTAAGAATCTCTACGAGTCTTGCTCGTTCTTCAGTAGTTTTCACATTGTTGACAAGTAATGTGAACGTTTGCTCGAACGTTGCTGGCTCTTCCTCTTTTTTGGTTCCAAAACCGAACATAGTTGGTTCTCGGGAGTGGGAGTATAAAAACCTTTTCACAATGTTTATAAAAGAGTGAATCTGTAATGGTGTATGATCTTCAAAATTGCTTTACTCATCGTTATGGCGGTTATCGTTCTCGTTCTCGCGTTCAAGTTGTTGGATGGAGTGGTGAAGCTTGTCGTTCCTGTTGCTCTCTTATTGTTGTTTGCAGGATTGTTTTTGAACGTTTTGTCTGATCGTCCAATCTTGAGCGCTCAGGGTTTTGCTGTGTGGAATGTTGATGAAGTACTTCCTTCGAAGAGCGATATTGCTCAAGTAGTGAATACGACAATTTCAAATGTTTCTGATACTATTGAAAGTTTGGGTAGAGAACAAGTTGCTGGTGAGCGTTGAATGGGTTTGTTGTCGTGGTTTCATAAAAAAGAGGATAGTGATGAGTTTTCGTTGCCGTCGTTCGATGATGCGTCATCGAGTTCTGATGGTTCTGCAAGTTCTGGTTCTATTCCTGGGCTTCCTTCGATGCACGAGCGAGAAAAAGATTTGGCGCGTCCTGTTCCTCCTGCTTTTTTTGACGTTTCGCCTTCACAATCTCCATCTTCATCAGCGTCAGCTATTCCTCCGCCGGGGAGTGCTCCTGTGAGCTCTTTTAACAATTTTAATACTGCTCCTCCTGTTCAACAACAAGGTGCTGGTGGTTCGAGCGGTGTTGACTCTCGTGATATTCAACTCCTCGCCGCAAAGCTCGACTTGGTGAAGACTGCTATTGATCGTCTTTCTGAAAAGGTTGACCAGATTGAGAAAAAGTTTGATGATCGTACGAACGTGTTTAAGGGGCGATGGTGAAGAGTAGGAAGTGGGGGGTGGGAAGTAGGTTTCTTTTCTTGTTCTTTTTGTTAGTCTTGCTCGATCAGTGTTCGAAGTGGTTCTTTCGTTCTCGCTCTTTCACTATCATTGATGGGTTTTTCTCGTTGACTCCTTCGACGAATACTGGTTCTGCTTTCGGATTGTTTCAATCGGTTCCGAACGTTTTGTTCATCATTCTCTCGATCGTCGTCATTATTGGAGGAATTGTTCTCGTGAGAAAGGAGGTTATTCCTGAATGGTTCGCGCTCCTCTTCCTCGCAGGAGTTACAGGAAACCTTGTTGATCGTGTACTCTTCGGAGCAGTAACTGATTTTATCGCGTTCTCGTTCTGGCCTTCGTTCAACATCGCCGATTCGTTGATGGTCGTGAGCGTTGTAGGGTTAGTATGGATGGAGATGTGTAAGAAGTAGTAAAAAGGAGGCACTCTTCATACAAGAGAGTGGAGAAAGTCCGACGGTGTAACAATTTTTATTCCTTTGAATTCTTTGAGGTTGAGCAGGTGATGGTCTTGAGTAATAATGAACTCTGCATTCCCTTCAATCGCACAATCTAAGAATGTGTCATCGTCAGGATCATTCTGGATTATCGAGAAGTGTTTTGAGGGTTCAACTATTTCGGATAGGGACATTATTCTTTCGACGGATCGTTTCAGAACGAGGTTTTTGTCGATTATTTTTTCTTGAATTTCTTCGGAGTTGAGGACTTCGGAGAATTCTTCAAGAATACTTTTTGAGAGAAGGAGTGTGAGTTCTTTTCGTTCGACCATTTCGATGATGGTGTGCGAGTCTCCGTTCCAGAACGTTGCAGAAATAAGAACGTTGGTGTCGGCGACGACTCTCATACTGTTCCTCACTTCCTTCTTGACGCGCGGAAGCGATGAATGACTCCTTCAACGTCAGATTCTTTGAATCCTGATTTTTTTGCTTCTTCTTTCAGCGGGCGCGTGATTTCTGCAAATGTTTGAGTAGTTACTTTTTTAACGAGAAGGGAATCGTCGTGGAGGACGAAGAGCATTTTGTTTCCTTCACGTAACCCCATTTGTTCTCGGATGTTCGTAGGAATGCAGATTTGTCCTCGAGAGCTGACAGTTCCTAATTCGATAAGTTCTTGTTCTTCTTGCATAGTGCACCTCCAATAAGATGAATCTTATTAGTAAGATGAACTATATAAGTCTTGTGTTTGGACAAGATACTTGGAGCAATACCGTCGTTCAATCTCGCAGATTCGTTGATGGTCGTGAGCGTTGTAGGAATGATAGTAACAGAACTACGTGAAAAAAAGTAGGCTTACTCCCTGAACAATTTCATATCTGTTTTCGGATTCCAGTTCTTTTTTGGTCTTCCTCGTTTCTTTTTTTGCGGTGGTTCTGGTGTTTGTTCTGTTATCGTTTCTTCTCCGTCTTCTTTTCCTGTTCCGATGTTTGATATGCTGATGATGAGTGCGAGTGTGAGTGCGAGGAGTGTGAGCGTGTACGTCAAGAAGTATCTTCCGATGATGACGTAGAGGAGTGTGCTGTTCGCGATGGCGAGCGTCGCAAGAATGGTTGATAACGGGTATGCCCATCGTGCGTTGACTGCTGTTCCTAAGAGTGTGATGAGCATGGCAGGTATTCCGATGATGAGGAGTGTGAATTCCCATCCTCGATATGTTGGTAGTACGATGAGCAGGAGAAAGCTCCCGATGATGCCTATGAGGTAACAAACGAAGAGTAATACTGTTTTGCTGAGTGCCATAATGAAAACCCCC
>CAYHWM010000021.1:0-12713 GCA_964359925.1 uncultured Methanosarcinales archaeon | reverse complement strand
AGAGCACCGACAAGAGAGTACATCATCGCCTCGAGAGAACCAACAGTTGCACGAATCCTTGAGCGAACAAAACTGTGAAAGAAAGAACGTTGAGCAGGCCAAGACATATCTTGAAAAAGAGTACTTGCGAACAGTACGAGAACCATTGAAGATCCTCCCTGTACGAAGAGTAAAAACAAGAGTGCGAAAACTCTCAACAGGAGAGAGACAAGAATGAACGATTGCTCTTTTCCTCGCTTGAGAATAGTGTGAGACAGAATTCCCGAAATAAGCGACGCGACAGCCATCAACGACCACACATACCCAAGAGCAGGAACAGAAACACCACTCGTTTGAAGGAGCGGAATCCACTGAATGGAAGAAGTAAAACTGAGAGTTCCGACGAGAAATACTCCTGCGAGAAGAAGTTTTGACACTGTTCGATGTTGAAAACAATAGGTGAACGACGTTTTCGCATGAGAAACCCACATCTGCACTGAAGCAGTCTTATGATACGATATTGCAGACTCTCGACAGAGCAACAACAACAGCGACGCGACAAGACAAGAAAGTGCCGCCACTGGCCAGATAACAAACACTCCGAAACGTGCAACAAGAAATGCGCCAAGAATTCCTGAAATGATCAACCCTGCAGAGTCAAGAATATACATCTTCGCAACATACTTCGGAAAAAGAGAAGAACAACGCTCAGACTTTAACAAGTCAAAAACCCATGCTTCCTTCGCACCAGAAAGAAACGTCGCGAACACTCCAAGAAGTGCATACCCTACCAGAAGAACATAAAAATTCGAGAAAAAAGGAATAACGAAAAAAACAGGAACGCTCAACACTTGTCCAAGAATGACCGAACGCTTACGACCATACACGTCAGCAAAAACACCAGTAGGAACTTCAGAAAGAACAGAAACAAGAGGTGCGACAGCCATCAACAACCCAATCTGAAAAAAAGAAAAACCAAGACTCAGAAAATAAGGAACAAAAAACACCGGAAGAAAAAACAACATAGGAGAAACGAAATGGTCAACATAAAAAGGCCACAACAATTTCAACTCGTTCTTCGCGAAGAAAACCATGCTCAAATAAGGAGAATGACGACTTATAAAACTACTTCTTCTTTTCCCGAACTATTTTTTCGAACTTCTCCGGAGTCATTTCTTTTAACGCTTCATCCATTCCAATAGAAATACTTTCCCTCATCATCACCACACCAGTTATGAACGCCAAAAAACAAGCATCCTTCTTTGATACATCTTTCGTTTCTTTTCTTATCTTTGGCCAAAAAAGACCCCCGAAATCTTTTCGCAGTTCTTCCATCTCCTCTTCACTCACACCATCATCATTCTCAGAATACTCCTCATCCCAATCATGATTCATCATCCTACTATCTTCCATCACAACTTGAGGAGGTTCTTTTCTATATATTTCCCTGTACATCACAGCAGGAGTTTTTCCAGTATCACTCTGCTTTCTCACATGATTGTACCACTGCATAAACTCTTCCTGCTGTTTCTTGTCCTCAGCATCGCTCTTCGGACGTTTCTTCCCTTTGAAGAATTCATCCCAAGCCGACCTGAACTCATTCACAGCTATTCTTCCAACCATAAGCCTAAGTTAACACTGCATCTGTAAACTATTATCCCTTAATTTGTTTTGAGAATGTGTTTACAGTACTTCTAGAGAATACGATTTCAGTATAAAGCTTTTATGGTTGTAATGGGATTTTAGGAGGTATGGAAATGCCAAGAAAACCATTTAACGTATTTGCAAAGCTTGAGGAGATAAAACAAGTTTTACAACCCCTTATCAAAGATAAGACAGACCAGCAGGTTAAAGTCTTACTTTGTCAGTGCGTCCATTATCGCATAGGGAGAAAAAATAAATTAGAAGAGGAAGAAAGACAACTATACGATCTTCTTTTGAAGAATAATTTAGCTCCTAAAACAGTTTATCAAAATTGGTTACTTCTCGAAGCTCCTGAACATATTCAAAGACAATTAAGAGAAGGAAAAGTTTCTGTTGAAGAAGCCAGATCACGTTCTTACGCTTACAAGCGTATGATAAGTACAACAAAAGGAAAAGAAATCATAGAAGAAATACTTTCTGTGATTCGGAGTCTAGAATGGAAAGGAATAAACACCAATATAACAAACCGTTAAGTAAGACACAAAGTAAAAAGAAAAAGAGGAAGAAATTTCCAAATGTATTCTTTAAACAAGAGATGATTAAGGTATTTGAGAATATGGAAGACCCAAAAAATATGATCGGAGCATTCTTAACATTCTTCTGTGCATTACGTAATGGGGAGATATGCACTTTAATGTGGAGAGATATAGATTTGGAAAATAAAAGGTTAAAAGTAGTTAATGGTAAGAATTACAAAGATGGATTTGTTCCTATCAGTTCAGTAGCTATTCCGATACTTCGTAAGTGGAAAGCTATGAATCCTAATGAAGAGTATTTTCTTCCCTCAGACAATTCAAAAGAAAAACACATGAAAATTAGTTCAACTCTCAAAGCTTTCAAGAAAGCACTTGACAAGGCAGGAATGGATATAGCTACAGAGAAAAATGCAGGAGGAAATCAATTACATCAATACAAATATCATACTTTAAGACATTCAAGGTGTACACACTTACTAAGTAATGGAGTTCCCATACAAAAAGTTCAACATTTTATGAGGCATGATAAAATTGAAACCACTATGAATTATACTTGGATACTTGATGCTGAACTCAATCAAATGGTAGAAGACGTTGATAAAACACAAAGTAAAGCATTCTTTGAGCCAGTATCAATCAAACAATCTCCAATTGTTCAAAATAGTGACCCTATAGAAATAGCTAGACGTCGTTTGGCGTATGGTGAGATTAGTCCTAGAGAATTTAAGAGAATTGTTAGTATGTTACAAACTCCTCTGAGCGTTTGACTTATTTGCACCCTTTATTTATCAAACAATACTCTCCAGTTTAGGGTAGGTTTATTTGTCTTTTTTTAACTCTATTTTGAGGAGGTTTGTTTGAATTAAACTCTAAATTTAATAGTTTGAAGCTTTCTGGAGATATGATGAAACATAAAATCCCCTCTAATCACAGACAGTCTCTAACCCTCAAATATTTATTTATAAAGAAGAGAGATTCAAAGGCAAATTAAAGAGGGGTTTAATGTTGATTAAGAAAATACTATAAAGATTATTTCTTAAGGAGGACTACCGTTATTTCCGTATGCACCTATTTCTCCGCCAGTAGTACTGGCAGTTTTAGCTGGAGAATTAGATAAGGTATGTAAATCTCCGTTGACTTCGTCTACAAACATAGGATAAGATGGAACCCAAGTGAATCCTCCTATATATGTAGGATACCCTGGGAATGAACGAGAAATATATGAATAATCTATAGATAATGTTGTTTGATTGAATGTATTAGGATTATTAAGAGGTGCATTACTTTGACTTGATATTAAAATACTGTTATTAATATATATTGATTGATATGATGTAAAAGGATTACTAGCTTTTAGATTTAATAAATGCATTCCTGTACCAACAAAAGTACAATAATCAATAAATAAATCACCCGCAAATTCTTCAACAGAATAGTGCGACACTATATTTTGCGGAGGAATTTTATGACGACTACCTTGACTGGCGTTAGATATGCGTTCCCAAAGTTGTCTATACCCTCCTACTACACCTGTACTGTTTTTATGAAATATAGAATGTTGACAATTGAGCTCAGAACCAATATTATCATCTGAATCTAATACTATTGCATAATTATTTGATGAAAATCTTGAATTTAAAATATAAAGATTGCCATCAACACTATAATCAAATGCTCCAACATGATTATTACTTATAACGCTGTTTATAATATCAGTGCCATCATTTGATAGCATTATCCCTAACTCCCCACAATTATTAACAATAGAATTCTTTATCATTTTTGTTTGACGGTAAATTCCAGTTATTTTACAGTTAGTTATTTGACAGAAATCTATTTTACCACTATTTGCAAATTGCGTTGTTTGATCAAACATTCCATAATCACAATTATCAATTAACACATTTAATATGTCTGGGGATGCTACTGAGTATATTCCTGCGCTACAATCATAGATATTGATACCACTTATTTCTGTGCTCGTACTTGCATTAACAAAACGTTGGTGATAAGCCATATAAATTCCATCTTTGTAACCTTTTATTATATTAGTACCTGTGCCTTTGCAAAAGAATAATTTAACACCACTTCCATTTGATTCTTGCTGTTGATTTCTATACTGAATCGTGCAGTTATTTAGCATTAATCGAGGAATAACTATTCCTATTCCAGCTACTTCACTAGTTGTAATTGTAGAATTATTCAAAATTAATGATAAATCTTTAGCCACTCCTGTGTTTGGCATAGAACTAACGTCGCCTTCATAAGTTATTCCTGTTGTGCTGTTAGTTATTGTTAGATTATTGAACTCATACTCGTTATTAAAAGAATTGGCATCGTAAATAACCACAACTCCTTTCTTAGTTCTATCTATACTTATATTGCTTAGAGCTGCCTTGTAATCTCTTAATCCTGTAAATATTATTCCTGTATCACAATTTTGTATTTTTAGCTGAGTTATTGTTGGCATTTGCAAAGAATTAGTTCCTAGATTATCAAAAGTTATTCCTTTACTAGCATATTCTATAATAAGATTTTCCAGATTTGTTGTCTGCATCAATGTGCTAGAATTAAGTATTAAAGAACCCCAATAATCAGTTGATTGAGGATTAGAATTTTTTGTAGTTAATCTTACAGGAGATGTTTGTGTTCCAAGAACTTCAAGAGAACCCTCAATAATTATATTTTTTTGAGAAGATATTTTAATTTCTACTCCGGGCTCTATAGTTAGTTTAGCTCCTCTCTTAACCGTGAAATCAGTATCAAGAACATAAGGGGAATGATATAATCTTAAAACTTCATTCTTTGTTATTTGAGAAGGAAGCGCAACATTTCCAGCAGGACTCATAACTAAGTCATATTTGTTGTTAGTGTTTGCTATGAATAATTGTATGTCTTGAGGGGTGTAATTGTTTGCTTGAAATCTTATTGTTCTTTGTCCTTGAGGCACTGTTGGAATTTGATAATATCCTGAAGCATCAGAAGTGCTTGCTAATTTTGATAACGTGTTGTTGGGGTTTAGTATTGTTATTGTTGCTCCTTGTAATGATTGGTTGTTTCCAGAGGACTTGATTGTTCCAGTTAATGAAAAAGTAAATTGTGCAGAAGTCATTTCTATATCTACTGGCTGCATTCCCTGCAATACATTAATTGTTTGCTGATAAAGATCATAACCTGTTTTATCAGCTTTCAAAGCTTTACTTCCAACAAATATATCTTGCAATGAAAAAGATCCATTACTTCCAGTAGTATTTAATATATTATCAATACTTACTGAAACACCAGAAACAGGAATAGTTGTTCCAGAATAAAAAACATTACCACTAACATTAGTCTTAACTACAGGAGGCGGAGGAGTAATAGGAGCACTAGGAGTGGTAACTACGGGTGGATCGTCTTTTTCATCATGAAGACACGCAGGCATGAAAGCCAGACTAGCACTTAAAACTACATTAAGAATTCCCTTACTAAGCTTGCTGACTAAATTTTCTAGACACATTATACCTATTGGGAGTAAGTACAATTTATTAAGCTTTCTATTTGAATCTTAACATAGCCCAGATAAACTATATTTTTATATATCTCCCTAATATTCTCTCTGTCGTATTAAAGGGTCATTTTAATATTACCTCCTTACTTTGTCTTAAAGAATTAAACCCTTTACAGAGGAGGATTATTTGTTCTGAATTTTCTCAAAATCTGGACTTATTTGGGAGGATTTTTTAGAAATCAATTCAAAAGGGGTTATAACTACAAAATATACAGTTTTAAGAAAAACAAAAAACTAATACATAGGAGAAATATTTGGATGATTTGAAGCCATATATCTCAGATAATAGCCTCCCTTCTTACGAGGATGCTTATCTTTACGTCCTTTGGGACGACCAAGAATTTTTCCTTGCATCCTTGCACGATGCAGACCTTCTAAAGTACGTTCGCGAATCAAATCTCTTTCAAACGATGCAAAAGCAGATAGAATATGAAATTGCAAACGACCTGTAGCAGTTCCTAAGTCGATATTATCAGAAACACTCACTATATTAATACCTTTATTATACAATTCGTTAAAATCCATAATCAGCTCTTGTGAACTACGAGCCCATCTATCAAGTTTGTAAATTAACAAAGTTGTGAATTCTTTTTTTCTTAACATATCAAGAACATGTTGTTTTATAGGTCTTGTTTTTCTACTACTCATTTGTTCTTCAAATAATTGATATTCCCAACCTTGATCTTCTGCATACTTAACTAAACGTATCTTTTGGTTCTCTGTTGTCTGTTCTTGAGTAGATACTCTACAATATATTATTGCTTTTGTCATTTATTATACCTCATATTAAATAATCATCTTTCTTATTACCTATCTTTTTTTTAAGTGCATTGAGAGTTATTTCTTTATCTATAATCTTATCATATAATTCATTGAACTTTTTCTCAAATTGCATGTCTTTATCTAACGCTAAATATCTCAAAAATTGAGCTACAGTAACAAATCCCTTAGCTTGAGCATTATTTTTAATTCGTTCAAATTGATTAGGTGTTACCTTTACTTGAAGGTTCCTTGTTTTCTTTTGTCCGTCTATTTGCGATAACATTTTTTATTTTACCAAGAATAATAATATTGGAATCTTTTTGTTTTCATTTCTTAATTCTTGAAGTTTTTTTATAAGATCATCATAAGTAGGATAAGAGACGGGTGCAACTTCCAAGAAAATCTGCACCCGCCAAAAACTGAACAAAACTAGAAAAAACGGAAATTCAAATTAAAAAATAAAATGCTAAAACAACCAAATTTTAAAGCCAGAAGTTCTGTAAACAACAAATTAGGTAAAAGGGTGCAAGTAGTAGAAAAAGCCTCTGGAGAGAGTTGCACTCTCGACCTGCAGTTCTTTCGGCGGAAGACGAAAGCACGAAGCAACAGCTTCCGCGTACAAAACTGCCGCAATAGCTACTATGCTACAGAGGCGTAAGACGAGAATACTGAGCTTATTTCTTAAAGCTTTCGTAGAAAGAACTCCACTGGACACAGAGTCGTAGTCACTGGACATTCCGCGGTAGAACTTATAAAGAATGGACACTGTGAAAACGAGTATGGATAAGAGTATTATCACCAAACTACAGAAAACGTTCGAAGAGTACGCTCACAAGAAAGACGGTGTAGAGTTTTGGTACGCGAGAGAATTACAAGTGCTTTTAGGATATGACCGATGGGAGAACTTTTTCAATGCTATTGAGAAAGCAAAGGTTTCTTGCACTACTTCAGGTAACGACGTGAACGACCATTTTCGTGACGTCACGAAAATGGTCGGTATCGGATCAAGAACGACAAGAGATGTCGCAGATACTGTGCTCACTCGTTATGCTTGTTATCTCATTGCTCAGAACGGTGATCCAAGAAAAGAGGAGATTGCTTTTGCTCAGAGTTACTTCGCTGTGCAAACTCGAAAACAAGAAGTGGTAGAACAGAGGATTGCGTTGCAGGAACGGTTCGATGCAAGAAAGAAACTAACAGCATCAGAAACTGAACTTTCAAAGCTTATTTATGAGCGTGGAGTTGATGATGCAGGTTTTGCGAGGATTCGAAGTAAAGGTGATGAAGCACTCTTTGGGGGGTCATACAACCTCTCAAATGAAGAACAAATTAAGAGTTCCTCAAAAACGACCACTCGCAGACTTTCTTCCAACAATAACTATTGCCGCTAAAAATCTCGCAACAGAGATGACAAACTTCACAGTAAAGAATGAGGATCTTTCCGGAGAACAACCAATTACAAAAGAACATATGAGAAACAACACAGATGTTCGAACATTACTGGGAAAGAGAAACATCAAACCAGAAGAACTCCCTCCAGAAGAAGATATAAAAAGGGTAGAGAAACGAGTGAAAAGAGAAGAGAAAACCATTGCGAAAAGTTCTCAACACAAGAAAAAATTAGCCACCGAAAACGTGAAAAGAACCAACCTTTAAATACCGTAGAACTTCGGTTCTTCTCTATGTGGCTTACTCGATTGAAACTCAGACACGCTGACTGTCCTATCGTTCGCAGGTGTGAGAAGTTTCACGTCATCATTTCTTCGTATCCCGGATCGCACTACACAAAGAAAGGTTCTGTGTACGCTACGACGACGTGCCACTTCCAGAGTGCGGATGATACAGTGAAGAAGAAGTTTTTGAAAGATTTGAAAGCAGATACAAGATTGACACATCTCGAAGTTTCTGGAGACATCTTCACGTACGAAATCAACCTCGGAAAGCACGGGGAACACGTGATGCTGTACCACACTCAAAACATATTCTTCGCAAAACCAGTCATCAACCATTACGACGGTCACGAGTATTGGGAAATTGCTTCGTGGGAGAAGAAAGAATTGCAACAGTTCATTGCTGACTTGAAGAAACATATGGATGTCTGCACCATTTTGAGCATGAAACAATCACCACTCACAGATATCTACTTCCCGAATGTGATGCCGAAAGTGTCCAAGAAACAGAAGAACGCTCTCGATCTCGCACTCGCGGAAGGGTACTATTCGTATCCTCGTAAGATAACGTTGGAACAACTCGCAAAACTTTCAAAGGTTGGGCTTTCCACGTTTCAGGAACACTTACGGAAAGGAGAACTAAAAATTCTCCCCGTTATCATCGAACACCAGTTGACGAATGCTGAAGAAACCCGAAGAAGTACGGTGAAAAGAATATGAAGATGACGCCATCAATACCTGCTATGAACCCTACGATAACATACGAGGATTTTGAAAAGGTTGATATTCGCGTTGGAACGATTATTGCAGTCGATGACTTTCCGGAAGCGAAGAAGCCTGCGTTCAAGCTCACGATAGATTTCGGTTCAGAGATTGGTATCAAACGTTCGAGTGCTCAAATCACGAAGCAGTACTCGAAAGAAGAACTGAAGGGAAAACAAGTTCTCGGAGTTGTTAACTTCGCACCGAAGAAGATAGGTTCTTTCGTTTCAGAAACTCTCACGACAGGATTCGATGACGGGGGTGGAGTTATTCTCGCAACTGTTGATAAGCACGTGAAGAATGGAATGAAACTGTGGTGATGGCGTTCTTTGATTCGACGAGAACTTTTTCAATCAGTCTGAAATCTTTTCAAAGAAGTCAAGAAACGTTCTCGGAGTGAGTATTTGAATGCCTTGAAATTCTTGAACATTCAAAAGGTGGACATCTCCCGTCACAATAATCTTCGCATTGGATATGACTGCACAGTCTAGGAATTTATCATCATCAGGGTCAGCTTTCACAACAGAATATTTTAATGTTGGTTCGACGGTTTCTGAAACACTCTTGAGTATGGCAAGAAAGTGTGTGATTCTTGTCAAAGAAACTCTTTTGAGAATGGATGGTCTTTTGAGAACTTCCTCAACTTCGGTTAGTATTTCAACCGTCACAAAATTCTTCACTTTACCACTCAATAACAACTCAACAATTTCTGCAGGACACCCATCGGCACTAAGCACTGCAGACACAAGAACATTCGTGTCAAGAACAACATTCATCGTAGTGTTCTCTTCTCTTTACGCAACGCAGTTATTTCCTGTTGTATCACGTCAGCATTCATCTTTTGTGCACTCTTCCGTATGCTTCGGAACTGTGCGAGAAGCTTCTCCGTATCGAGCTTCTTCATAACAATTGTTTCTTCATCGAGTGTGGCAACCGTGAAAAGAGTATTGCCTGTCGCACCAATATAATCACGAATATCTTTAGGGATGACAATTTGCCCTCGTTCGGACATCGTTGCAGTTTCAATCGTTTCCATACTGGTGTTGAGCATTCTCCTTTTATAAACTTTTCTTATTAATATGATTTTCATACTTAAATGACTGAAGGCACAGTGTTTCAAAAAGTGATCCTCGCGAGGAGGGCTGAAAAACCGAAGATGTTCGGGTAAAAGAATATGAATACTCCAGAACATAGTATGCTATGGGGCACGCAAAAAAATGGTTGACATTCCCTGCTCTTTTGTACAACAATCGTTTTAAGGGAACAAGTCTTGAGGAATTGATACAGACATACTCTCTCAGAAGTCTGGGATTACATCTTCACTTGGACATTCATCCAGACTATCTAAAACAAGAACGCGAAAAACTTTCAAAAGATGAACCTTGGAAAGGATCAATACAGACATCTCTTGACAACTTGCTATTGCCTGAAACTATTCGACTCTCTATGAAAGATGGATATACCATCGATCCGAAAATAGTCTTTGATTGGAATCAGAAAGAAGGAAACGCGATGGATGGACTTCCTTTGGAAATTGTTGGGGCGTGGACTCTTCAAGAAGGAAAATATTTTCTTGATATGGAAAAAACATACAGCATACTTCGAGAGAAAGGGTTAACATGGGCGGATTTTATTCTCACTTGCGAGATGGTGAAAAGAATGAAGCCATTTGCTGGTTTCTCAGATGGAAATTATGGTGGCTTTCGTCGACGAGGGTGGAATGGAGTTGGTGAATTTAATGCTGAACTGTATGGCGATACTCCAGAGGAATGCGAAGAGTTCTCAAACATTCACGCTCGCGCAGTCTGGGATTATGAAACAACGAGATACGCAATGCTGAAAGGATTGACGAATGCAGAACTGCTCAGGTTTAGACTTGAAGCAAGAGCGGGAATATACAGAACAACGAAAAGACTGAACGAGTCTACTTCAGCGTCGAACTCATGATCGTGAGAGCGATGGCGTTGAATGATATCATCACGATGGCTGTGAGGATGAGGTAGATCATCGTGCTTCTGACGAGGTTTCTTCCGAGAGCGTACTTCTCTCCTAAGTCATCAACTCCATTTTCTATGCCGTTCGATAACACGGTGAGGATGAACAATATTTCTACGATGTAAATGCCGACGATCATTTGGAAGAAGTATGTAGGAATTCCTCCGCCGCCGAGAACGTTCGGCAGTTTCACTCCTAAACCTGCAGATCCTTGAGCTGAGAGCTCAGCAGTCCTCTTCGATAAAGCTCGAAGAATAACTGTAATCATACTCGTGATGCCGACAACTATTCCTGAGATGGTGGGAGCGAGGAAGTTAATTTGAGACTTCATATCACCAATAATATCAGCCATCAAATCTTTCAAACGCTCGTCGACTCGGTGTATTTCTTTGATGTATCGTGAAACGTTAAGGAGTGCTTGAGATGCAATTTTCGGCCCTTTCTTAATACTCTCCAATAATACTTTCATCGAGCTGACGATGATGTTTGAGGGGAACAACCTGATGGCTCCGTACTTCGGATGGAACAATGAGTCTTGTAAGCTCAGTCCTGATCGTCGAATGTTCGCGTTCACTGTTTCGAAGAACGCTCCTGATTGTGTTCCTTGCATGACTTCAGCAACTCTCCCAAACGCTATCTCTGCAGGGATGCCGTCGCTCAGTCTATTGCCGAGCTGGAATAATGACGCGGCAAATTCCTCTTCGAGTTTTTTTGCAGACGTTCGTACTTGAATAACGTTCGAGCTACGCAACCGGTAGTACAGTCCGAGAGCGAGACCAAAACTCAACGGGAAGAACAAGCTCGCAACAGAAGCACCCATGCCAAAAGGACCAGAGTACGTCGTTACCGTTACTCCATTAGCGGTAGCGTTCTTCGCCTCGAAATCGAGAAGCATTTGAGGACTCTTCGTACCAGCACCACCAATCACCATGTCCCACGAAGGATTCACTGCGTGGATAATCATCGGACTCAACGCTATAAGAAACAACACTCCGAACACTACTCCTGCAAGCCATCCAGGATGAATGAGAAACTCTTTCCCTGCAATCTTGAACGATACATACTTCATCTTTTTCAAATCATTATTCAACTCAGAAATATCAGTATCGCCATACCCTGAAGGTCTCGTAGCGAGAATATTCCTCCCCAAGTAGAACACCGTCGCAGGAAGAAGAATGTTGTAAATGACGAGAAGATGATACCATTTTATTCCTTCGGAGAAGCTGACCGCGAGTGGCAGAATAACCAGACCGAGAATGGGAAGCATGATGCCGAGCATGTGGAGCGTCGTGATAGGGCTTTTGAGGTTGTGAGCGTAATGCAACATTTTCTCATACGTTTCTTCCAAAATAACATCGAGTGATTTGTCAAGGAGTGCTTGTCTTCTTTCTTCTGAAGGTTCGTACAACGAAGACTGAATGAGGTGGAACGCTTCAACGAATTCCATATTCCACTTTTTCCACGACACTAAGTATGCATCCAATGAATCTTTGATAGTGTCGTACGCTCCCGACTCAACATCCCACAATACTTTCTTCAAGTCCAAAGACAATGGAGGGCTCAAGTGCTCACCAGCAAACTCTATAGCTCTCTCCATATTAGACGTGTGACGCATATACGTGACGACGTAGAAAATACAGAGAACCATTTGGTTGCTCGCCCTCATTCTCCACGATGATGCGAGAAGTTGAGGAATTCTCATAAACACGAAAAACAACAACACTGCAGAAATAAGAAATGACAACATGAAAAACAATCCGCCAAGAACACCCGAAAGAACACCGCCCAGTAAAAACACTCCAGCAACAAGAATCG
>CAYHWM010000020.1:0-12729 GCA_964359925.1 uncultured Methanosarcinales archaeon | reverse complement strand
GACCTCGTCATAACACCAATAAAACCAGGAGAATTACTCATGTTGAACGTCAACTCCGCAGCGACCGTAGGAGTCGTCAAAGAAGCACCATCAAAAGACAAAACAATCCTCGACTTAAAAAGACCAGTATGTGCAGAAAAAGGAGCACGAGTCGCCATATCCCGAAACATAGGACAACGATGGAGACTAGTAGGATATGGAATAATACAGTAAGTGGGTTGTGGGAAATGGGTGGTAGGTTGTAGGGAATGCGAGACTTTTTTTTTACGCAGGAACAAATATTTTTTGAACACCAATGAATGATTGTTGTGACACTTCTTCAGGTTCTTGACACTTCAAGCACAATAGAATTGCCTCTCTTGTTCTCTTGAGAAGTTCATCCATTGTTTTTGCCTGTGTATGACACCCTGATAACTCTACCACCTCTGAAATAAGATAACCATCTTCCCCCTTCTCGATGATGACGGTGAATTCTTTGTTCATAGTGTCTTTCTTCTTCTTTTTGTTTATAAATGTTTTGTGGTTTTCAGCGAAGTATGTTATTGTTAGTGCTAATAGTAATATTTATATACTTGTACTGCTGTATTTCATTATGGAGCATCTGTCTGCAAGAAAAAGAGTTTTTACATATATTCAATCTCGTGGTGTTCCTGTTCGCGTGAAAGACATTTCTAATGCTACCAAGATAGATCGTAACTATCTCGGTGTTTTGCTTGCAGATATGAAAAGAAAAAAACAAGTTTTCAATGTCGGGTATGGACAATATAGTGCTGATACACGTACTGACGTAAAACATACTCCATTGATTATGATGTCTGAACAGGGAACTTTTTCTGTTTCTGTTACTGATATGCGTTCTGGTGATATGACGACAAAAAAAGTTTCTGAACCTGTTGCTCAAAAGATCGTGAAACTATTGTGGGGCTTTGATACGTAATGAAAATTCCACTTCTTTCTTCCCGCGAGCTTTTTTCTATCTTAAGAAAGCTTGGTTTTGAATTGGTTCATCAAGAAGGTAGCCACGCATTTTTTCGTCATCCAGATGGTAGAACGACGCTCGTTCCTGTTCACCCTCGAGAAGACATTGACAGAGGTTTACTAAACAAAATCATAAAAAAAGACCTTCAAATGGAGCGGAAGGAGTTTCTCCGATATAGTTGACTGTCTTACTCAACAGTTCTCTTTACGCCCCCGCCGTTCTTTCCTTCAACGCTCTCGCGTACACGACAGCAGCAATAAAGAATACTACACCTGCAAGTGTGAGCGTCCACACGATTCCGAGACTTTCAATTCCTACACCTGCAAAGAATACTCCGAGAGCATTCCCAATACCCCACGCAACACCCATTACAGAACCAATACTTGCTCGAACGCTCGACGAGATGGAATGTTGAACTGCGGAGTCGTGAAGCGTTCCTCCAACGACGTCAAGAATATGAAAAACTATCAATATCGTTACTGCTCCCAGTATGCTTGTACTCAACGAGAACACTGGAGAAAGAACTCCCATTACACACATCGTTATGACGAGAGACCAACGCATTCTGAATCTGCGAAGAAATACTGTGCACAATATCAAACCGGACAATGCAACGAAGTTCGTCAGCGAACGAATGCCAACAACACCCTCCACACTCAATCCTATACCGTATACCAGAATGATAGGTGTCGCGATAGAAATTGTGGATCTCGCTATCGTGTGAAGAAAGAGTGCTATACCGAGACCTCGAGTGCGACCATTCTTGATGTGAAACAAAAACAGGAGTGATTCTTTCATCTTCACAACTGTTCGAGCAACAATGCCCGATATTGCACGAGTTCTCACCACCGCGTTCTCGTCCATCCACTTCCATAACAGTACAAACATTCCAAGATTGAGAATTGCGACAAACAACCATACATACTCGAGACCGCTCTTCGCAAGAAAGAACCCTCCAATGCCTCCGAGAACCCCACCAACTTTTTCAAAAAAGTAAAACCACGAAAACACGGTGACTATTTTCTTCTGATGATTTCCTATACGAAGAACGTCAACGATCCACGCAGTCGTCGCTCCCGACTGAAATGTCCATGCAATATCTTGCAAGAAAAAAAAGCTTGCAAGAACCCAAAAGTTTTCAAACAAGAAAAACCCGAGAAAAGAAACGAACAACAAGAAAAAAGATATGAGCACTGACTTCTTACGCCCATACTCGTCAGCAAACGCTCCCGTAGGAAACTCGCACACGATGAGAACTATACTTGAAATCGCAAACAGCGTCGTTACCTTCACGAGACTGTGCCCGAGCGATAAAAAATACAACAAGATCAACGACCAGAATACTACTCGACGAAAACCATTCACGAACTCCAAACCATACAACAACGACTTTGCACGAACTACAGAATGGTCAACACTTGACAAGGGGGTCACGTCTTCGCGTCTACGCCATCACTTTAAAAAAGTTTCACTCTCACGTCATCTCCCTACTTCACAATAGTAACGAAACCTTATAAGTGCTTTCGTGAGAGCATTCAGTAATGAAAACAATAGTAGGTCACGCTCTACCAACAAGCGTACAAAACGCAACACATCACGAGTTAGACATAGCTCGAACGTTCAGCAAAAAAGTACTCACAGAAATGGGAGGACTCGTCAAAGAAGTCATCCTGTTCGGAGAAACGGCGAGGTCTCCCGGGAAAGGAAAAGACATCGACATCCTCATCGTCATCGACGACGTCACGATGCAACTCACTCCAGAACTTATTCAAACATATCGCGTCTTGCTTGAGAAGATAGTGATCGCGACGAGTCCACTTTTACACGTGATGACGCTCAAACTCTCAACGTTCTGGGAATATGTACGCGCAGGAGAACCAGTCATTACGAACATCCTCAGAGATGGAATCGCACTTGTCGGAACAGGATTCTTCGACCCATTACAACACCTCCTCAGACAAGGAAGAATACGCCCGAGCCCCGAAGCGATATGGAACTACTTGAACCGCGCACCTCACACGCTCAAAAATTCTGACTGGCACCTTTTACAAGCAACACTCGACTTATACTGGGCAGTTATCGACACTGCTCACGCTGCACTGATGACGGAAGGAGTCATTCCTACCGCGCCACAACACGTAGCAGAACTCTTCCACGAACACCTCGTCAAACAACGAGGACTCTCAGCACGATACAGCCACGTCGTCGATCTCTTCTACCACTTATCGAAAAAGATAACACGCCGAGAACTCATCACGATCAAAGGAACAGACTACGAAAAGTACAAACACCTCGCGAGAGAATTCGTGACAGAAGTCAACAGGCACACTGAAAAAGTTTTACGAGAAAGAAAAGAGTGAGTGTAGCATTCCTTATTCAGAATAATTTCCTTTTTTTTCGAACTTACTCTTGTATGTTCTACCAATCTCCTCTTCTTTCTTCCACTGCCATAAATCTTGGAAATACTCCATACTTTGATTGCAAGACATCAACCGTTGGCATCCAAGAACTGTCGGAAACGAGCAACTGAACACTACCCTCTTGTTCGAGAGCATACTTTACAGTTACTAATACGTCAAGTTCTATTTGCCGAGCGAGCTTTTCTTTTGACGTACCACTGGGATGCCAGTGTGACGTATGTAGTTGAGATATACCATTGCCCAAAACAACGCATAGCTCTCCCTCGCCCATACTCTCAGAACGCTGACCGAGAAGAACGTGATACGGGGAAGGAACTTTTCCACGAAGATGAGAACAATCAATGACTGTTCGAGGATCAATAAGAACTTCAAAACCTCGAGAACGCAAAAAATCTACCTCTTCAACCTGCAACATGACAAGAGTATTATCAACGTTATACATCTCAGGATGAACGCGCAAACAATCATACTCTCGAGAGTGAGGATTCGTACACATTCTCGTTTCTAAAGTCATAGAGAAAGGAAAACTTGCACCCCATAAAAATTATTCTTTTTTCTTCTTCCTTTTTTGCACGTTTCGTATGCTTTCTCGAAGGTGTGCGTATTCTTTGATGAACAAGTCAATTGTTGGTTTCAAGTCGTGACGGTGTTGGTACGCTTGTAGTGATGCATAATACTCTTGACGGTTATTGAGATTTATATTAAGTGGCGGCAAGTTATGTTTGAGAAGAATATTGTTTAAGAGCAGTCTACCAACTCTTCCATTACCATCACGAAATGGGTGAATGGTTTCAAACTGATCGTGAACGACTGCCGCGAGAAGTAGCCCAGGGTACTTACTTTTGTTCGCTCCATACCATTCAATGAGTTCGTTAAGAAGGTGAAGCACTCTTGACTGTGGGGCTCCCTCGTGAACTACAACTCCTGAACCGTCCATCACAACAACCTCTTCACCTTTCTTTCTCAATCTTCCCGCGAACTGCTTCGAATTCTTGAATACTATCTTGTGCAGTTTCTTTACAAGATCGAGAGAAATATGCTCTTTTACAGTTCGAATATATGATACTGCCTCATCGACTCCGAATGTTTCCGCTATGTCTTCCTTTGACTTATCAGGCCACTTGTCCTCTTCGAGAATATCTCGCACTTCTCTCTGGCTAAGCTTACTCCCCTCGATGGCGTTTGTATGATATGTGAATATCTCCGAGAACGTTGCCCAATCCGCTTCGGAAAGATGATCAACCCTTATGGGCAGCTTTCTTTCTATACTTTTTATCGCTTCAATCTCTTCGAGCGACAGTTCAATATTCAGAGGGTCTCGAATCATTGTATACTTGTGGATTTCTTCCAAGATAAGTTTCTCGGCGATCAATTTTCTCTCCTCAAGTTTTTCGCTTGCTAAGTCTTGACCGAGATACTTTCTAAACTTGTGAACCTTGCCCCCTTCTCGATAGGAGTGAGAAAGATAATACTTAACACCTTTCCCTTCCTTTCTTTTTTCAACGTGCATACATCAAAATAGGTGACTACATATTTAAGCTTTTCTGTAATGGGTGACTACATATTGCCTTTTTTGTAGTCACCTACTTCTTTCTGTGCCTCGTGCTCTTTTTTTCCTTCCTCCGAAAACCATAAAAGGACAGCCTTCATATTTCAACCATGGTTCTTAAGTCTCCAGTCAAGTCTTTCAAATCTCACGTTTCAAATCTCGTGTCCCAAGACTCAATCCATCATCTCATCCTCGGCAACCTCCTTTCAGTCGGGGTCGAGAAGGTTGAGAGCAGATTGCAGTCTCAGAGACTCCTTCTCGGTATCGACGAAGCTGGACGCGGATGTATTATCGGACCGCTCGTGATGGCAGGGATTGTGGCGACGGAAGAAGCGATAAAAAAACTCGCAACGCTCGGAGTGACTGACAGTAAAAAACTTACCGATGAGCAACGACGAGAACTCTACGATTCTGTCATCTCGCTCTCGACGAAACATGTCATTGTCGAAATTCCTCCGAAAGAAATAGATGATGCCGTGAACGGAAAAGACGGTCTTAACTTGAACTGGCTTGAAAGTAAGACGACAGCGAAGATTATTAACGAGCTCCAACCAACAAAAGCAATTATTGACTGTCCGAGTACGAATATACTCGCATACACGAACCACCTCAAACAACAACTCAACAATGCTCCAGAACTCGTCGTCCAACACAAAGCAGACTCGGAACACGTCATCGTAGGAGCCGCGAGCATCCTCGCGAAAGTGACGAGAGACAACCGCATCGGCGAAATCAAAAAAAGAATATGCATCGACTTCGGTAGCGGATATCTCGGCGACGAGAAAACGGTGCAGTTTATGAAAGAGAATTGGGACAAGCATCCAACAATCTTCCGTCAAAGCTACAAGCCATACAAGAAAGAACAAGAAAGAAAAGAACAGAAAAACCTCGGAAACTGGTAGCGATCCCTCTCTTCGACTACAACAATCTATAAGAATACTTCACGAATACTCTTCTTTGATGCTACGATACTTATCTATTGAGCAGAAGGGCGCGACCGTCAAGGTAGGAGACTCTCTCACCTACCCGAAGGACGACACTCCACTCTGGGTATACCTTGCCTCTCCAACACCGGAAGAAATTAGTGCAGTTTCTCAAGACTTTTTCATAGAACCACGACTCTTTCTTGATTACAAACACCAAGTACGATCAAAGAGGTACTCGACGAACCCTCTCCAATTCGTGATGGTGGACTACTACCTCAACAATTATGCGGTCATCAGGAAAACGAACATCCTGTTCATCATCAAAAAGAATATCCTCATCACCGTACTTCCACACAAACTACGAAACTACGAAGAATTCTTCCAAGAAATAACAGAAGATATCACTCACTGGCAGAAAAAAGAAAGAAACATAGGAAGAGTACTGTACGAATTCCTCGACAGAGATGTACAAGAAAACTACGATGTTCTCAGAACGACAGAAGAAGATATTATCACCATAGAAAAAACAATACTCTCAGAAAGAAACCACAACCCTATCACGAACGTACTCGCACTCAGAAAAGACCTTGCCGCAATGGGGAGAAGATTCTGGGCAACAGCAAAAATCATCTTCCTCATCAAAAAAGGACTCGTAGCGATAGCAGTATCACCAACAACACTCCACCTCCTCGACGATGTGTATGACACGTTCCACCATCAAATATCAATCATTGCGACACAACGAGACATGCTCAAAGACGCACTCACACTGTACGAAACAGTACTATCCAACAAGCTCTCCAAAAGCACCAACGACCTCAACCAAATAATGAAAACACTCACCGCACTCACACTTCTCGTCATGATACCAACACTCATCGCGAGCATCTACGGAATGAACTTCCAAACCATCCCCGGAGCAAGCAGAACAACAGGATTCTACGAAGCCATAGCGACAATGCTCATCGCAGGAGGAATACTCTACCTGTACTTCCACAGAAAAGGATGGATATAGTTAGGAGGTAGGGAGTAGGTGGTGGGCTGTGGGAGAGTAGAATATAAAATGTAGGGAATGGCGGGTAGAAAGTAGGAAGTAGGAGGTAGGAAAGCTCACGCTCCCGATCTAACAACCGTGAAAACCTTTAAAAACCTGACGTCGTGAAAGAACGAAAAAGAGTGTAATGATAGTAAAAAAGAACATAAAAAGGGTTGATGTGCCAGTATGACTCATATTACCAAACTCGTCCTCGAAGGGTTCAAAAGCTTCGGTAAGAGAACAGAACTCGTGTTCGGAGAGAAATTCAACTGCGTTCTTGGTCCAAATGGTAGCGGGAAGTCGACAGCTCCTTGGACTGAAGTCCTCCTCGCTGACGGCACGATAAAGCAAATAGGAACGCTCGTCGACGAAGAACTTCTCACCGCGAGAAAACACTACTACCTTGATGACGGAGTGTATTGTGCGAACACGAGCAAAACAGTAGTTCTCACACTCAACCCTGAAACGATGAAGATCGAGAAAAAACAAGTAGCCGCGTTCGTCAAAAGAGAGGGAGAACCACACTTGTATAAGATAACGACGTCAACAGGAAAAAGCGTGACGACGACAGCGTGCCACCCCGTCATGACATTCAAGAACGGAGCAGTGCAATCACAAAGAGTAGAACACCTCTCCGCAGGAAGCATCATCGCAGCACCAAGAAACATTCCCGTCACAGGAAAGAAAACACTCCTACCAGAATCACTCCCCGTCGAGTCTTCGTGTTCTCACGACAAACACATAACGATACCGAAAGAAATAACTCCAGCACTCTCTCGATGGTTCGGGCTCACCATTGGAGACGGATATATCCATCACGCAAGGATAGAATTCATCAACGCAGATGAATCACTCATCAACGAGTGGATCACACTCTCCCGACAACTCTTCAACTATGGAACTCCCTACACGAGAAAAGAAGGACCATCAACAAGAGTTATCTATCATACAAGAAAACTTCCGGCATTCATCGCGCAAATCCTCAACCTCTCACCAACATACTCCATCACGAGCGACACGAAAAAAATACCTGACATTTTTTTCACGGCAGAACAGCACTGCATCACAGCACTCTTGAGTGGACTCATCGACACGGATGGATACGTGAGCAAAACAACACCAACACTCGAGTTCACGAGCAAAAATGAAACGCTCGCAGACCAAGTACAACACCTTCTCCTGCGACTCGGAATTCTCTCCAGAAAAAGAACAAGCGAGAAGTACGCATCCAACACGAAAGAAAAAATAAAAAGAAACTACACAACGATCACTGTCGAAGGCAAAGAAAAACTCGAACGATGCACGATTATTCCAATCACGAGAGCACTCAAACGAGAACGACTTTCGATGTGGGTGAGCAAATCAACGGTAACCAATCCAAACACCGACCTCCTTCCTCGAGTAGCAAACGAGCTCATTCACACACTCAAGAAGACGCTCACGATTAACAGTAAACAAGTACGAAAACAATACCCCCGACTCGGAGCGTACACAGAAAACTCCTGCTGTACGTCAAGAGAAGGACTCTCACTCCTCCTCGGAGTGTTCGAACAACGATATGAAGAACTTCACACCATCCTCTCCTCGCTCCCAAAAGAACAACTCCCCCTCATTACTGCGATGAACCAAGCAAGACTCCCACTCCAATTAGCAAGCATTGCGATAGGACTCTCCGGACAAACCATCACCGACCACTGGGCAACAGGGCATTTCAACGCGCGACCAGAAAACATTGGTCGATTACACGAACACGTCACGCAAGAACTCTCAACAAGACTCGAGAACGCAGAACAACTCATTATGACACTTCAAGCACTCAGCACGTCAGACATTACGTGGGAATCTATCGCCTCAATAGAACAAGTGCCAGGAACTCCTTACGTATACGACTTATGCATCGCTGACAATCACAACTTCATCGCGAACAACATCTTCGTCCACAACAGCAACATTCTCGACGCGTTATGCTTCGTTCTCGGAAAGTCAGGAAGTAAAAGTATGAGAGCAGAAAAAAGCGCGAACCTCATCTATAATGGAGGAAAGAAAGGAAATCCTGCAAAAGAAGCAAGCGTCACTATTTGTTTCGACAACACTGACAACTCGTTTCAGCTCCCCGACAAAGAAGTACGAATCACAAGAATAGTCACGCACAATGGAACGAGCAAGTACAAAATCAACAATCAAACAAGAACGCGCCAAGAACTCTTGGACCTCCTCAGCAAAGCAGACATCAACCCCGACGGGTACAACATCATCCTCCAAGGAGACATCGTACAACTTGTAGAAATGTCACCCATCGAGAGGCGACAAATCATCGAACAAATAGCAGGCATCGGAGTATACGAGGAACGAAAACAAAAATCACTCAACGAGTTAGGACACGTCGACGAAAAAATAGGAGAAGCAGACATCATCCTCAAAGAACGATTAACCTACCTGAAAGAACTCAAAAAAGACAGAGACTACGCACTCAAATTCAAAGAAGCAAAAGACGAACTCTCAAGTCACAAAGCCACATACGTCACACTCCAACAAGAAAGAAAACAATCAGAACAAAAAAAGCTCAACGATAAAAGAGCAAAACACGGAGAACGAATAAAAAACTACCAAGAAAGAACGACAAAACTACGAGAAGAAATACAACAACGAAAAGACACCATCAAAGAACTCAACAAAACAATAGAAGAACAAGGAGACGAAAAACACAAAACACTCCAACAAGAACTCGAACACCTCAAAGTCTCCATCGCGACAAAAACCGCAAACAGCAACAACGCAACAGCAACGATAACAAAAGCACAAGAACGACACCACCACCTCACCAAAAACTTGTCAGAACTCGACGAGCGATCAGAAAAACTATCAAAAGAAGAAAAAGAAACAGAAGAACTCATCAAACACCACGAAGACACCATCAAACATATAGAATCAGCACTCGCAGCACTCAAGAAAAAGCACAACTTAGAACACGAAGGAACACTCACAACAGAACTCGACTCTCTCGAGCGAGAACTTGAAACACTCGAAGAACAAGCAAAAAATCACAGAGAACAACAACAACAACTTCTCAGAGAACAAGACAAGATAGAATTCCAACTCGGAACGATAGACCAAACCATCGCGAAAGTAAAAGACTTAGAACACCAACACGCAGAAGAAATAACATCACTCAAAAAAGTCAAAGACAGCTTCAAACAAGCAGTCCTCGAACTCAACACACTCCTCAACAATGATGCACTGAATGCTAACAAGCTCGGGAAACTACGAGTAGAACAAAACGATCTTCAAGCAGAACGAGACAAGCTCGAAGCACAACGAAGAGCAACACAAGAAACAAGCGCGAACAATATCGCAGTCACGAAAATACTCGAGAACAAACAACACCTCGGAGAAGTCTACGGAACGATAGCACAACTCGGAACAGCAAACGCGGAGTATGCTCTCGCACTCGACGTGGCAGCAGGAAAACACATGAACAGCATCATCGTCAAAGACGACGCTACCGCAGCAAGATGCATCAAATATTTGAAAGCAGAACAACTCGGCATCGCGACATTCCTACCACTTAACAGACTTACACCAACAAGAGACCACGCACTCAAAGAATTATCAACAGCAAAAGGAAGCAACGGCATCGCCTCAGAACTGATAGAATACGACCGCTCCTACGCGAAAGCATTCGAACACGTATTCGGAAACACGATTATTGTCGACACGATAGACACAGCACGAAGACTCGGCATAGGACCAGTCAAAATGGTCACTCTCGAAGGAGACCTCGCAGAAAAAGGAGGAGTGATGACGGGAGGATTCCGAGCGAAGAAACGAAGCGGGGGGTTCAGCGACGCAACACTCAACAAAAAAATAACGGGAGTAGAAGAACAACTCTCAGACGTCGCTACAACAGTATCAACACTACAAGAAAAAAGAACGAAAGACGAAGAATCAATCACTCGACTCAGAACGCTCAAAGCAACACTCGAAGGAGACATCATCAAACAAGAAAGAAGCCTCCACCTTGACACGTCAGACCTTGAAGCGAGCAAAGAATACAAACAACAACTCGAACAAGAAAAGAAGAAAACAGACGAAAAACTCAGAGAACTTTCTTCTACAATCCTGCTGTTGAACAAAACACTCGGAGAGAAAAAAACAAAAAGACAACAATTACGAGACAAGCTCACCACGCTCAGAAACCCCTCCGTCCTCGCAGAACTCAACGCGTACGAAGAACAACGAAGAACCGCACTCGAGAAAAAAATAGAAGCGACAGGACACAAAGAACAACTCCTCGCACAACGAAAACACGTCATCGAACCAGAACAAACATCAACAACAACACTCTTAGAAGAACTACAACGAGAACTCGCGAAAACAAAAGAACTCGTCACAACTCTCGAAAGCGAAATTACAGTACACAAAAAAGAACTGCGCGTGAAAGAACAAGAACAAGAAAAATTCCAAGAACGATTCAAAGACTTATTCCAAACAAGCACCAAACTCGGAGAAGAAATAAGCGCTCGAGAAGGAACAGTCTACGAACTCGAAACGAACACGAAACAAGAAGAAATAGCTGACAACTCACTCAGCATAGAACTCGCAACAATCAATGCAGAACTCGCAACCATCAACGCAGAACTAGAACAATACTCCAACGTAACTCCTGTTAGTGGCAAGACCGAAGAAGAACTCAAAAAAGACATCGGAAGCTACGAACGAACACTCGCGAACATAGGAAACGTCAACCTCAAATCTCTGGACGTGTACGACGCCGCAGAAAAAGAATACGGAGTGTTAACCGAGAAGAAAAACGTGCTCGCCAAAGAAAAAGAAGACGTACTCTCACTGATGAACGAGATCGAGAAAGACAAGAAAACAGTATTTCTCACAGCATTCAACTCAGTACAAGAACATTTCACCAGACTCTTCACACACCTCAGCAAGAAAGGACAAGAAGCACACTTAGAACTCGAAAGTCCAGAAATCATCTTCGACCAAGGAATGAACATCAAAGTAAAACTTTCTGGCGACAAGTTCCTCGACCTTCGAGGACTCAGCGGCGGAGAAAAAACGCTCACTGCACTCGCTTTCCTCTTCGCAGTGCAAGAACACGACCCTGCAACATTCTACATCTTAGACGAAGTCGACGCCGCACTCGACAAACACAACAGCAAAACATTCGCACAACACATACGCTCCTACTGCGACAAAGCACAATACCTCGTCATCAGCCACAACGACTCAGTCATCACCGAAGCAGACACACTCTACGGAGTTTCCGTAAACGAGCACGGTGTAAGTAATGTGGTGAGTATGAAATTGTAGTAACTGTGAGAATATGAGAATGTGAAAATGTGAGAATACTCATTCTTCTTTCTTCGCTCCCGCAATAGCGTCGATAACCGAATCGAGAGCTCTCCTGCTACGTTCCAATGAACCTATTCTTTTTATCTCTTCTTCCGTCGCGAGACGATCATACGAACACGTCACTTTCACAAAAAATCGTTGCATCCTCCCGAAACTGTACGCCAATTCTTCATCAGTATCATACACGAGAGGTTTCACGAACGCGCCTAATGAAAACGTCCACGAGTTCACTCCACTCCCCCTCCACGAACCCTCACTCTTAAACAATATAGGGTCGATCGTTGTGAGTTCTTCTCGAGACGCGAGCAAACGTTGATCCCACACAGGAGTCATACACGCGACTTTTCTATCAGAACGATCATCATAATCGAGAATGTTTAATCCTACATCATTGACGAGGAATATTCCTTCACTCCCGCAACACCACAAACCTGAACGATCAAGAACGATAT
>CAYHWM010000019.1:0-13083 GCA_964359925.1 uncultured Methanosarcinales archaeon | reverse complement strand
GCATACCCGCCCCTACCAGCAACAGCAATCGTGCCAACTTCCAACGATTCCTCAATACACGCTCTCACAAAATCCTCGACGGGCCGCGCCTCAGCAGGAGCACGAGAAACGACAAACTGCTCATCAGTCACAGGAACAACCTTATCCCTCGAAACCTCATACGTCACGCCACCAATGATAGAGAGAGCAAGTAGACCAATAATGATGAACAACGTAACTTGAGCTTTTCTTCCCAACACCATACAACCCCTTTTTATGAAGACCAAACAAAAAATCCTCACTCTCGAAACTTTAAAAGAGATATTTATAAATGTATCGGCGAACGTCCTCACAAAAAAACGAATATAAAAACAATATATCTACTCCTGTAGCGAATTCTTTAAATATGACAACCACCAACCACGAACGCATGAACGAAAAAAGAAGGTTTATCTGCACGACCATCAAGTGTGGCTGGAAGTTCTCAGCACGAGACACACCAAACCTATGCCCATACTGCGGACAACGCTCCGTACAACAAGATACTACAAGAGGAGCACAAGACCTCATAGAAGAAATAGAAGACATAGAAGACCAAATGGGAAACAGGTAAGTAAGTAGATTGTGGGAGGTAGGAAGTATCGAGTGGGAAGTAGGATGTCTGCCACTATAGTTATTTCTTCCCGCGCGTAATTCTTTTCTTCACTTGAAACTCGACCATCTTGAAGAGTTCATTCAGTACTTCTTGAGGAACAGGAACGTTCATTTCGTTATCGAGTTTCTCGAGAAAACACCCAAGCTCCAATACTGCAAGTTCGTCGCCCAAGAGCGCTTGCTGTTTTGATTCCTCGACAAGAACACTCCAAGAAATAGTTGAGCGCTCCAATATTTTTTTTACGTCTTCCTTATCTTTCGCCCTATCAGTTGCACACTTCATAAGAATAATATCGTGAGGATCAGCAACGCGAAGGAAAAGATTGTCACCATACTGTCGAGTTTGCACCGAACGATTCTTCATCCCTTCAGAAAACGTGAAATTAACAACATTCACGACGAACAAATCAAAACGAGCATCACCTAATTGGAACATACTCGGACGATTCCGCTTCCCACCATACACGATACGAGCATCCATCGACTCCCACCCGAGAGCAATGAGTGCTCGCTTGAACACTTCTTGATCGACTGCTGATTCGAACACCAAATCAATATCGAGCGTCGCATCTTTAAAACCGTGAAACATCATCGCAGTACCACCAACAGCATACGCAGTCACTCTCCTGCTAAGACGTCGCCCGACGGCGATGAACAAGCTTTGCTGTTCTTCCATCGTAATCATCGATAGTCCTCCAAGTCCAAAATATTCAACGGTATACGAACTTTCCACACCGCTTCAATACTGCGAAAATCTCGAGAGTGTAAAGAGTTCAATGAAGGAAGAATATCTTCATAAGAATCTTTTTTTGACGGGAGAGCATTCGTTCGAAACCGTTTCGTCATTCTTCTCACACGCAAGACACTCCTCGCAACATCATACAATGCACCCACCTGACGTCTCAAACCCTCCTTCTTCGCGAGAGCGTACAACAACGACCAGTCAGAAACATCCTTGAATAATGCAAGTGCTGAGAGGATTGTTCTCACACTCCCACTTTTGAGAGCGAACACTATTGTTTCTTCCACGGTGAGAACTTTTCCATACACGAAATGCTTCTCGGGAGCAACCACCTTCACAGGAGAATGCTCATTCAAAATATCGTAATAACTCGTCCCACCAAGACGATGCTCCCAAGAAATACTATACACTCGCTTTTTGCTCTTCGTATGCTTCGTCTTCACATACCCCTCAGTTCTCAAACGATGAACGTAGTACACAGCTCTCGCTTTCGAGACGTGCAAAGCATCCATCACCGACTCGATTGTTTGGATGCCTGACAATTTCTGAAGCAAAACAACAGTTTTCATAGTTCAATGTAAGAACAATACATATATAAACTTTTCCTTTTTTCAATAATTTACTCAATTGTAAAGAATAAGATATATAAACAAAGTTGTTCATTGAACGTTCCATTGCTCAACCGCCAGTTTTAAAAACGCTCACACACTCGTACACGTATGCTCGACTCTTTAGGAACGGCACTCAAAGGAGCGCTGAAAAAAATAGGAAACGCGATATTCGTCGATGACACCACACTCAACGCGCTCATCAAAGACCTACAAAAAGCACTCCTACAATCAGACGTGAACGTACACCTTGTATTCTCACTCACGGAAGCAATCAAGAAACGAGTCAAGTCAGAATCCACACCTCGAGGACTCGACCAAAAAGAACACGTCACGACCATCGTATACGAAGAACTCGCACGCGTTTTGGGCGGGGAAAAAAGAGAACTCGGCGTCGAAAAAAAACCAACAATTATCATGCTCGTAGGACTGTTCGGATCAGGAAAAACAACCACCGCAGGAAAACTCGCAAAGTACTACAAGAAAAGAGGAAAAAGAGTAGCAGTCCTCGGACTCGACGTGTACCGACCAGCGGCGATGAAACAACTCTCCATCGTCGCAGAACAAGCAGGAGTCACAGCATTCGTCGATACGACGACAAAAAACCCACTCGAAATCATCTCCCTCTTCAAAAAAGACTGCTACGCTCACGACATCGTCCTGATTGATACCGCAGGAAGAGATGCACTGAGCGAAGATCTCATCATGGAGTTGAAAAAAGTAAAAGAAGCAACAAGCCCCGACTACACCATCCTCGTCATCTCCGCAGACATAGGACAAGCAGCACAACGACAAGCAACAGCATTCCACGAAGCATGCAACCTCTCAGGAGTCATCGTCACAAAACTCGAAGGAACAGCAAAAGGAGGAGGAGCACTCACCGCGTGCTCAGCCACCGGCGCACCAGTTTTATTTGTTGGAGTAGGAGAAAAACAAGACGACTTAGAACAATACAACCCTCAAGGATTCGTAGGACGATTACTCGGAATGGGAGACTTAGAAGCACTCCTCGAAAAAGCAAAAAGCACAGTCAGCGAAGAAAACGCAGAAGAACTACAACAAAAAATATTGAAAGGAGAATTCACACTCATAGACTTATACAACCAAATGAAAACGATGAAAAGCATGGGCTCACTCGGAAAAATACTCGAACTCATACCAGGAATGGGACAACTCAGCATACCAAAAGAAGCACTCGAAACACAAGAAGGAAAACTCGAAGAATGGAACATCGCAATGCACAGCATGACAAAAAAAGAATTAGAAGACCCAGAAATCATAACGTCCGAACGCATCGAAAGAATATCCAAAGGATCAGGAATATCAGCGGGCTCGATCAAAGACCTCCTCAAACAACACAAACAAGGAAAAAAAATGATGAAAATGTTCAAAGGAGGAAACAACATGGAAGGAGCATTCAAGAAGCTCCAACGAAAGGTTTTTAAAAGATAGAGAGAAGAAGAGAACAAAGGGTAGTGACTGAAAAAAGAAAAGACAAAAAAAGAAAAGAGGAGATGCAAACAATGGACGATACAAACGGTCAATACGAACTCATACCACACCAAGAAATATCAGAACTCAAAGACGAACTACAAAAACTAAGAGAATTCCCCGCAGGGCCATCAGCCAAGTTACAAGTTTCACTCAGCGAAGTCTCACACAAGCTCGACAAGATGATATCCATCTTCGAAGAAGCACTCCACAACACGCAAGCAGACGGAGGACTCAGCGTCGCAGAACGACTAAAACCATTGTTGTCAAAAATCGACACTCTCGTAGACCAACAACAAGAAATAGCAAAAGGAATGGTAGAACTCGCAGACATCGTCCAAGGACTCAAACAACAACAGCAAAAACAAACACCACCATCTCCATCCTCAATGTCATCACCATTCGGAATGGCGAACAACAACGCGCAACAAAACTTTACAGGAATACCACCACTACCACCAACACAACAACGACCAACATTCGCACAACAAGGAATGCCACCACTACCACCACCACCGAGGAAAATGTGAACGTATGATAAACTCAGACACGCTCAAAGTCAAAGACTTCTTAACATACTTAGGAAGAGCAAGCACACACGTCGAAGAACAAGACAACTCACCAGTAACGCTCGCACTCGAACACCACAAACAAGAATCATGGAACGAACTCATAGGAGCACTCAACGAACGATTAGCATTCATAGAACAACGACTCGACTCCTATTTGACCAACAAAGAAACAATCACTCAACGAGCAAGAGAAGTCAACGAAAAAGTAATCAACACACAATCAACACAAGAAGAACAACGAGCATACCTCAAAAACAGACTCTCACAATTACAAGGACACCTCACCACACTCAAAGGAGAAAACAAACACACACCAGAGACGAAAATGCTCTCGCTCAAGATGGGAGCGATGAAAAGAAAACTATCGTAGGAAGTGTACTACAGAATGAGGAGAACCGCATTTAGTTTACTTCAATCCGAAATGCTTTTTAATCATCTTCGCAGCTTTCTTCGGCGAAAGCGCAGTATTATCTATGACGAAATTATCAACGAATTGTATTGGCGAAAGGAGATCGTATTTTTTGAGGGTGTTCTTCAAACCTTTTTCGTTGTTTATTTTTCCGAACTCTTTTCTCGACTCGTGCTTCACTCTTTTGAACAATTCTTTCTCATCACATAGTAACTGAGCATGATACACTGTTACTCCTTTCTTCCTCATACTCTTCAAGAACCTCTTGTGAAGTGCATCATCATCGCCTTTCGCATAACAAGAAGTAACTATCAGATTGATGTTCTCATTCAAGGCAAGATCGTAAATTACTCTCGATATCTTGTGAGCGTAATCAAAAAACTTTTTGTGCTTATACTCCAAAAACTGTTCAATAATATCATTCCTCACATGATTATGAAACACTTTAAAGTCTGTTATTTTAGCGAGCTCTCTTGCTACTGAGAGTTTTCCAACAGCAGGAGGTCCGTAAAGCACCACTACTTTCATCATATCACCTTTTAGAATATAACAAACAACACACTATTTAAAGAATACTATTACGCGTACAATGTACCCCTTAACAGACAACCACCCACTTTTATAAACCGTTCCTCCTTTCACCGTCGTGGGGACGCTTATGACTGCGAATAGTCTTGTTGTAGAACAATCCACTGAAGTGGAGAGCATCATTCACTGCTTCACGAAAAACTCTCGACAACTAGTACGAACTGCCGAAGAGTATCGAGTACAACGATCACATGGAACAATCACTCCCGACCTTATCGATTTCATCCCAGAAAGAATAAAAGAAGGAGAAATCGTCGCAGCACTCAGAGGAACAGAAGGAATATTTTTAGGAGTGTTATACGCGAACACGCACGCTCCACAAACTCGCAGAGACCTCGAACACCACGTGAGAGACCGCCTCGAACCATTCACACTCGTCGATAGTGCAGGACTACCATTACAGAAAGGAGCACTCAGGCACGCCCGAGGATTTTCAACGTACACTCTCCCAGAACCTATAGCTTACCTCGCACTCGTCGAAGCATTCAAAAAAGGAGCAGGAAGAACACTCATCACGGCACTCCAAGAATCAGGAGTCTCACTTATTTACTCGAGACCAAGAAATGATTACGCGAAAGAACGACACGAATCATGGGGGTTCACGCACTCAGGAATAACGGTGAAGAACCCACGAGGAATAGAACAACCACTACTCGTATGGACGAGAGAAGACTAAACAACTCTACCACAACCCCGCCAGCACGGGAACAATAATGCAACCCATAGCGTGACTTCTCGCACAACCAAAACGAATCGAAAGAAGACCGATATGTTTAAATAGGCACAGTTTATTACTCACGTAATAATAATATTATTGGAGGAACAGTATGAAACAGTCACTCTTTATCACAACAGCACAACAAAAGATTCTGGAAGTACTACTTCGGTTTCCTGAACGAGAATTCACCCTCACAGAACTCTCCGCGCTCGCAGGAGTGCGAAAACAAAACTCTGCCACGCTCGTGAACACGCTCACCAAGAACAATCTCGCACTACAAAAAAGAATAGGAAGATTATGGAGAATACGCGCCAACACAGAACATCAACACTTTCAACAAATAAAAAAAGTCTATAATTTGTACGCATTCTACGAAAGCGGACTACTTGAAGAACTAAAAAAACAACACCCCCACCCGAGAGCAATACTTCTTTTCGGAAGTTACAGCAGAGGAGACGATGAAAGCACATCAGATATTGATATCGCCATAGAACTCGATAGCAAACAAGACTACGAAATACGAACCATAAAAAGCAAAACGCTGAAAAAAACTATTCAACTCCACCTCTTTCACAGAACAAAAATTGACAAAAACCTTTTCTCGACAATCGCAAATGGCACACTCCTCACAGGATTTCTGGAGGTACAACAATGAACACGCAACGTCTTCTCGAACGAGGAGACTTACGAAAGAAAACAGTAGAGCCCGCAGTAATTCAATCACTCATAGAAACAATAGAAATGACTGCGACAGGAACTCTCGCAATACCATGCACTCCTCAAAACGCGATCATCATTTTTCGCGAACTCTACGAATGCCTACGACAACTCGGAGACATACTCTGGTGGATGGAAGGATACGAGCCACAAACGCACGACGCAAGCATAGCACTCCTCAAAGAACAACGAGTACGAGAACAACAACTCCTCCAACACATAGACCGATACAAAATGATACGACACGACATCAACTACCGAGCATTTCGTTCAACAAAAGAACAAGCAGAAGAACTACGAACATTCTGGAACGTCATAGGAAAAGACATACTCGACCAGATAAAAGAAAAAACAACATGGACACCATAGAAGAACTGTAAACAACCATCACCACAACCCCACCAACACGGGAACAATAATGCAACCCATAGCGTGAGAACGAGCACAACCAAAATGAATAGAGAGAAGACCAATACTCGTCGCAATACACAACACTCCCAACCCTTGAACTCCCGACAGCAAACCAACAACAATCGTGTTCAGAACTATGATCGCAATAGTTATCCTTCGAGGTTTCAACCTGTTGATATGAATTGCTACCCATCTCGCGATGAAGTGAACAGAGAAGAAAGAAATCCCTCCAGCGAGAAGAACAGACAAGACAAGAATGAGCAACGTCGACAGAGTAACAACACTCGAAAGTTGAAGCACTGCAGCAGTAATACCGCTCCTCGCCCTCCCAAGAACAGAAGCAGTAACGAGCGTCATCACTATCGACGAAGCATTCAACGCACCAATAGTCACGAGAAATTCTTCACCCGATTTCGTCTTCGACAACGAAGCAACCTGCGAAGAACCAATACCGGGAAGAAAGCCACTCAACATGCCAAGAAACGAACCTTTCATGACAGGCAACACTGGAACTCGGACACCCATATTGAATTGCGTAGGAAGAACAGCGGTAGACAAAGCAGCCAACGATGAAGAAATACCAAACAACCCAGTCAAGAGAGGAAGCAAAGGTTCAGAAAGAGTGAAAGACCTCAACGTGAAAAAACCAAGAATTCCCGACAAAGAAAGAATAACAAACGCGCGAAAAGGAAACTGGTCACGCACAACGAGATACAAACACACAACACTCACCAACCAAAACGTCCAAGGCTTGACGAACGCATACAAGAAAGGAACGACGACGAAGGCGAGAGGAACGAGAACCGCAGACAGTATCAACGAGACAAGACCGCCACACGACAACAAACTCACAGCAGAATACCCACGACCCTGAAGAACCATTTTATGACCTGGAAGAACAGCCATCACCGAACCCTCCGACGGAACACCAAGAAAAATCGAAGGAATAGCATCGTGAAACACGTGACTCACCGCGAGAGAACACAAAAACGCGAGAACAGGAAGCTCACCAGGAAGTTTCGAAGCGACAACGAGAGTAGCGACAAGATTCGCATGTAACCCCGGAGTCAAACCAGTAACAACGCCGACCAACACTCCAGCAAGAACGCCAATAATAATCGCAAAAAATTCTACAACCATTCATTCATACTGCATTTTTCCCTTTAAGTGCGTTACCCAGTAAAGTCCGGAAGGGTTCCGGATACGTGGGCGGCGGGTGGCGGAGAGTGGGACGTGGGAAGTGAAAGATAGGGAGTGGGTAGTGGTAGCTATCACCGACGAGAGCTAACCACGTATTGCAAAAACAAAACTATTTAAACTCCATAATGCGGTTTTGTTATATGAAAAAGTACAATGCGTCTACAGTTGCCGAGAAAATAATTCAGTTTTGTGCTTCTACAAATAAAAAATTCATTTTCATCTCAGGAAACGGAGGTTCGGGAAAGACTGAACTGGGTAAAATTATTTCAAAAGAAGCAGCCAAACACGGCAGAGTCAATTTTTTAGAGATGGACGATTTTGTTGTTGATACTAAACTCAGGAATAGTGCCACTACAACATGGGATGATGCTCAAAAGAAAAAAAGAACAGGAAGGTACACTACATCTTTTGAAGCATCTTATTTTTTGCAGAGTATAAAAGCTATACTCTACACTATAGAAAAAGGCAATAATTATTATCATTGGCCTAAAAAAGCTAAGGAATCAAAAGAATGCAGATTATTATATGGAAATGCGACACTGACCATAATCGAAGGTGTTGGCACAGTTTTCATAGAGAAAGAAAAATCAAATTCAGTAAGTATCTTCTTGATATGCACAGAAGAAGTGGAAATTGATAGAAGAATAAAAAGGGCAAGAGCAGATAACGAGAAAACTGCTGAAGAAGTAAATAAACATTTTAATGAAAGAAATAGTCAATATAAAACTATTATTAAACCACACATAAAAGAATATGATTTTGTGCTGAAAAGCAAAGAAGATTTCTCCTTGAGCGTTGTCCGAGATGACTTAAATATTTTAAAATAAAGAAATTGCCTGAAAATTGACCATCCCATCGTTCGCTTCGCTCTCTCCACAGCAGAGCTACAGGGTATTGAACCCAATTCTGAAATAAAGTTCCCAGCTGTGACAAGCTACAGGATATTAAACCCAGAAAGGGAATAAGATTTTGTATAGTGAACACAGTTGGCGAATTTTCGGCAGACTGAGCCCTTCCGTACATCGTACCGAAACGCACAAAACTTCGAAACATTTATATACTTCCAATGAAATGGAATGTTCATTCCTTTAAAATGGAATTCTTAGAACGTGCCGAGGGAAGAAACAATGCTCACAAAAGAACACACCATCCTACAACCATTCATAAAAAAACCGTGGAAGAAGTTCACTCGGAACAACATAAAAGAAATCGCGCACAACAAGTCAGATAATTACGTCCACACAGTACTCAAACGATTCGTCGCATCAGACATACTTCGAGAAGAGAAAATAGGGAACAGTATCGCGTACTCACTCCAGAACAACACAATATCATTGAACACCATAGGATTCATCGCAGAATACAACGCAACAATTTCCAAACACATACCTCACAAAAACATACAAACAATCATCGACAAACTTAAAACAGTATTTTACATCCTCATCGTCACAGGAAGCTACGCAAAAAAGAAACAAAAAAACACCTCCGACCTCGACATTGTCATCATTTGCGACAACAAACAAGAACCAAACGCGCTCCTCGCACAAATAAAACTCGAAGCAGAACTCCTCACCCCAGAAATACACCCATATGTCTTCACACAAGAACAATTCCACCAGATGCTCACGACGAAAGAAGAAAATTACGGCAAAGAAATAGCGAGAAACAATTTAATAATAACAGGAGGAAAAGAATACTACTCAATACTACTGGAGGCGATAACGCGTGGATTCAATGGCTAACATATACCTACAACGATCACTCAACGAGATCAGTGCCGCGAACGTTTTATTCAAGGTATCAAATACTCCAGAAAAGAAAAAAGAATTCCTCATCGACGAGGACGAGACATTTTACAGTGCGGTCATCTCCCACTCGTACTACGCTATTTTTTACGGAGCAAAAGCAATCCTCCTCACCAAAAACATCAGAACAGAAATGCCCGACGTCCACAAAAAGACGTACGAACTCTTCAACGAACACTTCGTACAAACAGGAACCCTCGACATAGAACTCCTCAAAGCATACCAAAAAATGATAGTGAGAGCAGACGAACTCCTACAAATATTCAAAGACGAAAAGTGGAAACGAGGACACTTTACGTACCAAACCATTCCTCAAGCAAACAAAGAACCTGCAGAACAATCCATCAAACACGCAATAAAGTTCATCAAAAACATAAAAGTGGTTATGGAAAAGTGAAAAAGTCAGCCACGACAAGAGAAAGAAAGTCCGGAACGCTTCCGGAAAACGTACCACAACGCATAAAAACAGTGGCACATTCTCGACGAGAAAGAAAAAGAAAAAAGGTGAACAGTGACTCCCCAAGAACTCCTCTCAAAACAAATAGTCATCGGTCGAAGAGTAGAAAGTGCTAGCAGTGTGAAAACTCACAAGCAATGCCCGAGAAAATATTATTACTCATACGTCGAAACGCTACCGACGAAACCATCCATCCACCTTGTACGAGGATCAGTCGTCCATGAAGTGCTCGAAAACGTGTACGACGGAGACTGGTCAAACGTCACATGGGACTCCTGCGAACAAGAATTAACGATACGCTCACAAAAATCGTTGATAGAAAAATGGAGAAACTCGCTACCCATCTTCGCACGAGTAGGACTCGACCAAGAAGAACTCATAACATACTTCGAAGAAACACTCAGAATGCTCACTGAATGGGCGAGAAAACAAGCAACATTTCTCAAACACTACCAATCACTCGGAACATTCCCCGACGTTTTTGCCACGTTGACACCCATACGAGAAGAAGAATACGTAAGCCAACGCTATGGACTCCGAGGATACGTCGACGCGCTCCAAACACTACCAAACGGAAAAAAACGAATTATCGACTATAAAACGAACAAACGAATAGACCTTGCAGACCATGAATTACAACTCAGCATGTACGCACTCCTCTACCACGAAAAAAACGGAACACTTCCCGACGAAGTCGGAGTCCACTTCTTACGAGAAGGAGAACAAACAATCAAAACATCACAAGAACACCTCATCAACGCGATACAAGCACTCGAAGACATCCACGCGAGAACGACAAGCAACGAAAAAACAGACTACAACAAAAACGTGACACGACTGTGCGACTACTGCGACTACAGGAAAATGTGCTTCCACGGACAAACCACCGACGAGTACAAAAAAGAGTTTGATGTGCCTTTGAGTTTAAGCGAAGAGAAAGTGTAGAGAGGAGATACACCGCCGAGAAAAAAAGCGCCGAAACCTCTCACAACCTTTAAAAGCACATTCTCACTGTGAAGCAGTATGAAGTCTTCGTCATTCGACTCCGTCGTCCATTCTCGAAGAAGCGTGAGAAGGTTCACTGACAAGCCAGTTTCTTTCTCGCTCGTCAAAAAAATACTCGAGTACGCAACGTACGCTCCTACGAATTGTAATCAGCAAGCGTGGAGTTTCGTCGTCGTGACAGAAAACGCAATCAAAGAACGGTTGATAAAGGAAGCCGCATCGTCAACACTCATCGGTCGAGCACCGGTCGTCATCGTAGCGTCGTACGACGGCTGGAACTACAAAGAAGCAATCCAAGGAGCGAGCATCGCAGTGCAAAACATTCTGCTTGGCGCGACTGCTCACGGAGTAGGAGCACTATCGATGAACAGTTACGGAGCAGACTCCGTCATCAAAAACATACTCCACATCCCAGACCATCACGTCATCTGCTGTTTCTTACTCCTCGGATACCCCGATACCGTGTACAAGAACACTCCCCGAGTTCCTCGACGACCCGTCGACGAAATACTCCACGTGAACAAGTACACACCACAACCGTGGGAACAATCACATAACTCGTACGACCCCGAACAATGGACTCTCGACGCCCTCAGAGAGTTTCAGAAACATTACTGCAGGAAAACATTCCTCGGAAAAGAAATGGACATTTACGCACCTCAAGAAAAAGAAATAGTGAAACACGCAATAGGACACTTACAAGGAAACGTTCTCGACTTGTTCTCGTACGATGGGTCATACCTCGAAACGTTCCCCGAAGAAACGAACGTTCACTGCGTCGACCTTACGAAAGAAACTTCAGAATACGCTGCGAGTGCGGTGAAAGGGAAAGAATGCAAAGCGAGGTTCACATACGGAGTTTATGACGAGAAAGAACACTCACCCGGAAAGGGAACATACGACAATGCAACACTCTTGTACAAAGCAGAACGACTCCCACGAAACGTGCTCCGACAAGTCTTCAAACAAACAGCAAACTCTCTGAAGCAAGGAGGAGAATTCATCATCATCGCTCGACGAAGAAACGTCCTGTTCACAATGTTCCACTCATTCATCAAACACTGGTTCGGCGACGATACTCGAAAAACAGGAATGTACTCGTTCTTCGGACCGTACACTCCACCAAGAGTTTCAACACTCATTGCAGACGCACGACGAGCAGGATTTGAAGTCGCAGAAAAGAAATACCACTGCACCATACCACCATTCTTCGACCAAGCATACCAAATGTTCCTACAATACAAGAAAAGCGGAGGAACAACATACCTCCACAGGTTACGCATCAACACACCACTCACGAAAATGCTCGCATGGTTGCTCCGCGTTCAAGGACTGAGAACGAGCGTTTTCGGAAGCATCACCGCGATACGATTGAGGAAGAAGTGAATGAGAAAGAACGTGAAACAATTCACGCGACGAGCGGTTCTTCCTTTTTGAGAGTATTCAACAGTGCTTGGCGTATAAGTGTTGATTCGAGTTCAAGCAATTTTTTCGTCACTTGATTCTCACTATTGAGAACGTACAATTTCGTTTTCCCGAATGTTCTCGTCACTTTCACAATGTGGTATTTCTCGAGCTCTCCCCAATAGTTGAACAGCGACGCTCGAGAGAGTTCAGCTCCTTCAATGATTTGTTTCTTAGTGAAATCCGCTCCTTTATTCTCAATAAGAAAGTCGACAATTCTCAAGAGAGGACTCTCGCCCGTGAACTTCAACAACAGCGAC
>CAYHWM010000018.1:0-13179 GCA_964359925.1 uncultured Methanosarcinales archaeon | reverse complement strand
ACGAACGTGACTGCTCGATTGGAGAATTCTATCGATGATGGTAATTGGTTTGTTCTACAGCAAGAAGGAGACTACTGGGTTGGAAATGTAAGCTTCGGAACTTTCATTGACGGTATGCTCTTATTCAAAGTCAATGCAACAGAACAAACTCACGGAACTTCAGCAAGTGCGATAGTCCCCAATGTTACTATTGACAGAGCTCCACCAATATTCACGAATTACCCCCCCAGTCAAGGATTCACGACGAACAATTCTAACGTTACGTTCACGGCAACTATTGACGAATCTCACCCTCAAAATGTTTCATTCTTCATCGACACTCAGAATTATACGTTCAACGCCACAGAAAATGCGACGTACGAGATGATGGTCTCTCTTACAAACGGAACTCATCAATGGTTCTGGAAAGCATTCGACATTACAGGACTCAATGCTACGAGCGATGAACGGAACGTGACATACCTCAACCTCACACTACAAAGTTTGATGGCAAACCAAAGCACGAACACGACGAACAGTACGAACACGACGAATACGACATCCAACGCAAGCGTTCTTACTGGTCCAACAGTTACAGCACCGTGGGCTAACGTGAGCTCGGCGTTCGAAAACGATTCCATCAGAGTGAACGTGACTGCTTCCAGCACGAACCAAACAATCATCGCAGCATTCGTAGGAGCAGGAAACAATCTCACACTATCAAACATTAACAACAACACGTACTCGACAATAACAACACCAAAACTTCTCGTATGCATTATAAACACGACGTGCGTCCTTCACTACTACGTCTTCGACGATGCAGGAAGAAAAAACGATACGACAAACTTGTCAATCATCGTCAACATCACGACACCAGTATCTGCAACTTCGACAAACACGACGACGAACACGACACTCAATACGACAACAGTAAGAAATACGAGCACTACCACGACCAACCAACCAACAACAACGACCACTCCACCAACCAATCCACAACCAACATACACCCCACCAACACTCACTCCAGAACAACAAGCAGCACTCCAAGAACAAGCACGACAACAAGCAGAATCTCAAGCAGCTGCCCAAGCCGAAGCCCAAGCCGCGGCTCAAGCAGCAGCAGACGCAGAGGCCCAAAAAACAGCGAATACAACTATCAAAGAACAACCAACAACGATAGAAGAATCACCACCACTCGCGCTCATCATCGCAGTATTCACCGTCGGAATACTCCTCCTCGTCATGGCAGGAATACTCATCCACAAAGCAACAATGAACTCGCCAAGACAAACAATAACAGGACAACCACCAAGCCCAACAACCAGACCTTCAACCACTCGACAATCATACTACCCCGCATCATTCAATACGACGACGAACGCTCCAACAATCACCGAAGACCTCCGAAGACAAGCATTTATACAAAGCATCGGAGGACCAACAGGAACGAAACCACTCGACGTGTACACCGTCAAACAACAACCACCATCAAGAAAATTGTTCCACCCCTCACAACGAACACCACCACGACAAGCACCCCAAAACTCAGAACTACCTCAAGACTCAAGACTACAACAACGACCACACTACCCCATCATACAACAAGAAACAATAGTTAGAGAAAGACCAGTCCTCGCAGGAGTACGAGCAGTAGTAGACAAAGCAGCAAACGAAGAAGAACAACAAAGAACAGCAAAACTCAGCGGGGACTACCAAGAACAACTCGACGACTTCATCACGAAAAGCTCACAATTAGGATACCCTCCAAGAGAAATAGCGAAAACACTCATAGAAAAAGGGTGGTCATTAGAACACGTACACGAAGCATTCAAAAAAAGAGGGTGGCAAGCGTGAAACTGAATATGAGAATGTGAAAATATGAGAATGTGAGAATGTGAGAATGTGAGAATATGAATATGCTGAGAGGAAACAATGGTTTTTGAACGATGGTATCCCGTAGAGTACATCAAGCATAACCCGCTGATGGGGTTCCTTCTTGGAATGAGTTACACACTGTTCGCAATGGTGATAGCACTCTTCACGTTTCCTCAAGACCCAGCACTCGTCACGGTCGGGCTTGTATCGCTGTTGCTCTTGCCGTCACTCGGAAAATTCTCAGAAATAGAACGATTCTTAGAGTCGAAAGACGACGACGTACGCATACAAAACGCTTTCACGTTCAACAAAGACTTCTACATCACATACACGGCAATATTCTTCGGAATATTCTTCACGTTCGCAGCATTCTCCATAGCACTACCCAGTCTCGCAGCGTCAAAACTGTTCCAACCACAACTCGCCATCATCGGACACGCGTTCACGTTCAGCTCAGGACAATTCTTAAGCATACTATCCAACAACGCAATAGTATTACTCGCATGCTTCTTCATATCATTGATTGCGGGCAACGGTAGCATCTTCCTCATTACGTGGAACGCGAGCGTATGGGGAACAATCTTTGGGACTATCGCACGAGGAGCAACAGAAAACTTACAAGGTAACGTGCTCATCATATTCCCACTCATCATCATCAGCGTATTCCCACACGTACTCCTCGAAATCAGCAGTTACATCGTCGCAACAATCTCAGGAACAGTCATCTCAGACAGCCTCATACTCGACGGTCCGAAAAACCCCGTCTTCTACAGAGTACTCGGATATAATTTGATACTCCTCGCCATAGCACTCGTACTCTTACTCGTAGGAGGACTCGTAGAAACATACGTACTACAAAACTTCAAAGTGTACAAAATGATAACGATGTTCGCGAAATAGATGGTAGATTGTGGATGGTAGAGGGTAGAAGGTAGTGAGTGGGAAGTGGCGGGTGGGAAGTAGGATGTAGGGGGTAGAAGGTAGATAGTGGATTGTATATGGTAGGGAGTGAATCATTCTTGTTCGAGGAAAAACTTCCACAGTGGAACGAACACGATATGCTTTCTTCCCACCATCATACTTCTCTCCTCCCCCGATGTCACTATAATTCCCTTTTCTCTGTTGTACTTCTCCAAGAAATATATCATCGAGTGAACATCGTCACTTTTTGTTACTTCCTTATTCTTTACTTCTATCGGAAGTATGTCTTTTCCTTTTATTTTTAGAAAATCCACCTCTTTATTTCCCTCTCTCCAATAATATTCTGAGTTTATAGTGCTTCCCACAGCATTTTCTATGAGTAAGTCCTGCTTTTTTATGAAAGGGAATGCGAGACTCCACCAGTAGGCATATGCTCTCTGTCTCTTCCTCGACGAACTCAACGTACTCACCCTATAGTTCTTTACTCTTCTGATAAGATAGGAAAACTCTAAGTAGTGTAGGTGGAGATAGATTGTTCTTTTGCTCACTCCAAGATTTTTTGCGAGAGCATCGTATTCTACCACTATCCCCGGTTCGGAAAGAATGAGGTTCAAAAGTGTTTTCAAAAGTTCCGGATGAACGTTTTTGAATTTTTCTGGGATGTCTGCCTTCACTATTTTGTCGATCATTGTTGACGAAAGATATTCCTTGATGAGAAGATCATCAGTCCATTCAATAATTTCAGGAAATGTTCTCGACATATACAAGTTGCACTCACTCACTATCTCTTTTTCCCACAGTGAACTATTTTCAAGAAGTTCTTTTTTTCCTTTCAGAGAAAGATACTCCCGAAATGAGAGAGGAAGAATCGTTTTCAAAAAATATCTCCCGCCTAAATGTTGAAGTGCTTCGTGTTCAAGATTCGTACTGCTGGATGACGATACAAGAAAATGAATGTTTGGAAACGCATCGTAGATTAATTTTACGTGTCGTGCCCAGTCTTTTAATTTTGATATTTCATCAAGCAGTACCGTTATCTTTTCTTCCTTCCAGTTTACTCCCGTTTTTGTACTATACGCATCAAGAATTTCTTGTACGTCTCGTACTTCCTTATCAAGATTGAAGTAAACAATGTGTGTTGGTGGCATGTTTGCGAGAAGTAACTGTTCTATACACTGGTACAAAAGTGTTGTTTTCCCGACTCTTCTCAATCCTGTCAGGATGATAATGCTTCTTTTTTTGAGAAGAGTTGTAATCTCCTTGAACTGTCTTCTTTTAAACTGAAATGCGAGATCCTTTGAAACACTCTTCGTTTTCCACCAAGGATTCAAGAGTTCCAACACATCAATAGTTTTCATATTCGTTTCATAAGCGGAACTTATATTTAAGCTTTACGTTTCAATAGTGAAACGAATGTCTCACTTATACGTTCCCATTATGAAACGAATCATTCAATTTGTTCTTGAAGATAGAGAACCATACTCTGAAACTTCAAAGTATACAAAATGATAACGATGTTCGCGAAGTGAAGAACGCGAAAACGAAATAGTTATAAAGAACAACTCTTTTCCTCCATTCTATGTTACTTAGTTACAAGTGGGAAACGTTAGATAAGAAATTCCTTTCTGGTGATACCGTGGAGGTTCATCCAGACAGCGAAATGAACGTTCCACCACAAGGAGATATTGGAGTATTCCTCTACGAACATACCACTACTCCAAACTTGTGCATCGTACAACTCATCAGATACGGAGAAGAAGTAGGAACAGTCACAGGAGGAAATCCTGACGGTGATCTCCCACGAAAAGAAGCAAGAAAAGTATACGATGATATCGTAGCAAATTTACAGAAACCATGCTACCTCCTCGTTAAGAAACCATTGCGTGGAAGCGAAGATAACAGAGTAGAAATAGTTCCGCGAAGTTAAAGAACATATGGTAGTTATTCTCTTATCTCATAATTCTTGCACGCCCAGTCAACATCCAAACAGTACGCGTGATTCGTCGGATGGTAATGGTCATCAAGTAATAAGAACAACACTCCATTCACTTGTTGAGGTTCTCTCGAAGATTTCAAATGATCATATTGCACAGTCATCAATTCCTTTCCTCTGCTTCTTACTTCAGCTATTATTTTCGCAATAACTTTTGGAGTCTCAGGATTCAAACAACCCTTCAAAACGATTAAAGGCCTACAGTCCTGAATCACAGTATCTACTGAATCTCTCACTAATACGTCCAAACTCGGAAGCTCCTCTTTACACACCATACTGCAACTTTTCAACAATCCCTTTAAAAAACTTTTCTCGGACAGTCACTACACACTCCTCGCCTTCCCAAACACGATCTCACACACCTTCCTCGCTTTTTCCTCGTCATCGTGCTTGAACCGAACCTCGCCAAAAGCGTGAATAACCGTATCATCATCGAGAATGAGGAGGATGGAAGACTTCTTCTTCACGGGAAGAACGCGAGAGAGTGACGTTGAGATTGATTCTAAATCAAGAACACAACGCTTGACAGGCTTGCCAACAAGCCCCCGATCCTTACAATGCTCAAGAGTGAAGTTCATCTATGGTCTCTATGAGAGAAGACTTTTAAAAGCCTACTCTTCTACCAATTCATAGGGGTTTTGAAGGTATGGCTGAAGAGGTGAAAGTAACATACGAAACGATGTACGAAGTACTCCGCAGAGAAAGCGCTCGAGAAGAACTACAAAAAATAGAAGAAACATTCCTCCAAGACGTTCAAACGTACTGCACAGAAAAACAAAAGTATTACGAAGACACGACGAAGAAAAACGACTTGTTCAGCGTCGGAGAAAACGAAAAATTACACCAACAACTCTCTAATATTCGCAGAGTCATCAAAAACTTGTACGATCGCAGAGAAAAAAAAATACTCCTCCTCGCACTCAGCAAAGTACGCTCAGGAATGAAACCAGCAGACGCTGCAAACTTACTCTCCCACGAGAAGAAAACGTACGAAGAAATCACAAAACTACTCCTCGCACAACGAGAAACAACACTCTACCCGCTCCTCAACGTAGCAACGATAGACTCGAATGAAAGTCTCACAGTATTAAACGCGGAACGACCAGTAGAGTCAACAGCAGACCAACCACAAAACACTCAGTCATTCATCTCAAAAGTACGATTCACAAAACCAGTAGAGGCATTCATAGGAAAAAATCTCGAAACACTCGGACCATACTCTATCGGAGACACGGCAACACTATCAAACGACATCGTAGAAGTTTTGACTGAACAAGGAAGCGTAGTGAAGGAGTAATCACTCTGCCGTTTTGTCTCGTGCCAACTCTTCCAACCTCTTCAAGAACTCGTCAAAATCGTCCTCGCGAACAGCACCGCCAGCGGCGACTTCGTGACCACCACTATACCCGTGCAACCCTTTCAATGCTTGCTCGACGAGAGCTCTCACATCACGATTCTGACAACGGAAACTGCACCTGAACTCTCCTGATTGTCTTCTTGCGAGAACAATAATCCTTCCAGGGAATTGGTACGAAAGCTCGTTCGCCAAATCCTTCGTCAAAGAATGCTTCGCGTTCTCATACTTGAAAACGAACAAGACACCATCACCAGCACCTCTCACCGCTCTCGATAATAATAAATCATACTCTTTCCGAATCATCGAGTGATGCTTCCAAAGAGTCGTAGCACTCTTTGATACTCCAGCAAGAAGCTCATCAGGACCATCTATATCAGATAATAATTTTATGTTCTTCTTCACAGCACTCGTCTCGCCTTTGAGAGCGAACGAGAATAACTCTATCAACTTACCCAACTTCGAGTTATAGATAACGTCGCCAGGAGTCTTCCACTTACTCGGAAGGAGCTCAGGAAAATCTTTCTTGAACTCGTCGAGAAACTCGGGAACGAACCACTCCGCGAACGAACCTAAACCTGCAAGCCACAAACCTTTCGACTTCAACTCCACAGGAAACGCTTCGTAACACAACGCAGGAGTCGGAATGTTTTTCCCTTTCAGCTGAGGATTAAAATATTTTACTTTCTTCAATGATCCAGCCATCTTTACTGGTTCATGATGATCGAGCCAAACAATGGGAACTTTCACCTCGTCGACAAACTCTTCTTCCATCATCGCAACATCAAGAACGAACACTTTATCCGCCTCGACCTCAACAACCTTGTTCGCAAACTGAACAGTAATAATAGGCTTCGACTTAATAGGAACGCCAACACCATCCTTCACCTTCTTCAACATAAGAAACGACGCGAGACCATCAGGATCATCATGAAACAAGTACAGCGGAGACCGACAAGACTCCAACTCCTCACGAAAACCAGCAACGTCGAAGGAAGACATACCACGAATGGTGATTCTGCGGATTAATAAGACTTGCTGTGGAAGAAAATGGCGTACTTACTCTTGTTCTTTTTCCTTGCATTGTTGTTCGTAAAACTGCAAAATCTCCCCCGTCTTTTCAGGATTCAAAGAATAGTGAGTTTCTCCCGTTTTCTGTGCTGGCAGAATCCATCCGCTTCTTTCTAATTCTTTCAGTGCCTGCTTCGTCACTTTCTCTCCTCGAAGATGTGCTGGAAGACCTCTGAGAATGTTTTCGGTATGAGAACCTCCCCACTTTCTCCACTGAACGAGCTTTCTGACAATTCTCGCTTTCACTTCTTCAACACTAAAACCCATACGGAAAAACACCAGTACGCGCGTTTATAAATACTCTTTCCTTATTTGAGACGATATCGTCTCATAATGAAAACATTTAAATAGTTGGTTCTCCTCGTTCCTATCGGTTGAACCTATGGACGATACATCTGCATTCATAGACTTTATGGGAGACTCCCCAGTCATACGGGTATTGGACTACCTCCTCATAGAAAGAGAACTCGACTTCTCCATAACAGACATCGCCGACAATTCTCACATAGGAAGAGCGACACTCTACAGAATATGGGACGGCTTGATAAAAAACGATATCATAACGTACACGAGAACAATAGGAAAAGCAAAACTCTTCAAACTCAATACGAACAATACAAAAATAAAAAAGCTCATCGAACTCCACGATTCACTCACCATCGAAGAACTAAAACACCAACACAACAACACTCAAAAAGTATCGCGCCCAAAAAACATAAAAACTCCTGAACGAGAAAAAGCAGTAGAACAATACATCGTGAGATGAAACCCATGCCCACAACATCACTCGCGTTCACCATCGTGCTCGTCTTCCTCATCATCGGAGTTGTCTTCGCCATCGTCGTCCTCGCACACCTCATCAGCACGACGAGAAAACAACAACCAAAACCAAGAGCGCCAACAAGCATCGTCACGTACCTCGAACTCGGAATAGAAAAAGGATACTCGAGAGAACAACTCATCACACAACTCCTCAACAAAGGATGGGGAGAAGAAGTCATAGAAGAAGCATTAGAAGAAGCGGTAGAAAACAAGAAGAAAAGAGAGTGAACAGATGCGGATAGTGGGCGGTGGATTGTGGAACAACAGAAGAGAGAATCACTGATGAGACTTTCTGTGTAAAGACTGATTACTGTTAAGGTTTTTTCCCGTTCTTCAAAAGTGCACGAATTTCTTTCCCAAAAAGACCGAAATCTTCGAGGTTCTCGGTGATGAACTCATAAGACCGTTCGTCATTCACAACACCATACTTATGAACGAGAATGTTCCTAAAACCTTTCATACCTGAAATGGTTTTTGTTAGCTCAACACTCAACAATCTCTTTTTCTCGAGTAGCTTTACAATATCACTTTCATCACTTGGAACTCCTGCTCTGAGTGCAATAACGAGAATAGAACAAATATCAATAATGCACTCAATAGCAAGCTCCACCGTTTTCTCACAAGCGCGCTTCTTCACGAGATCGCTTTCATATTCTTCTTCTGTCGGGGTGATGTCTTCCAATTCTGATACGTATCTCTGCATCTCGTCAAGTTTACTCAGTATTTTCTTTTTATGTAATTGTTGCAACGATTCCATTTTTTTCCACCTCTTCGTAATATGCATCAAGATACCTTTTGAACAGGCCGTACTCTTTCACAGTATCAATCGCAGTCTCATACAAGAAGTCAACATCTTTCTGATACAACACCTCACCCTTCAACACTTCCTTTCTTATGTATAACGGGAGGTCTTGAAATATCTGAACGTCAAACTTGTCACCCAACACTCCAGACACACGAACTCGAAAGTTGAAACGCTCCTTCTTATCACCATCATAAAAAATCGCCACGTCAGTATCTGAGAGTGGAGTTGCAGTGCCCTGTGTCTGAGAACCATAGAGTATGATAAACTGCACTTTCTCCTCCTTATCCTCTTTCAGAACCTTTTTTACGACGGCATCCATAGGCACTCTCCTCCATTCCCATCTTTAAATACTTTCCTACCCGAAACTTTAAAAACACTCCCTCTCAACACGTTCTCAACGAGTCAATAACGCGTCGGTGGTCTAGCGGTATGACAGAGGCCTTCCAAGCCTTTTGTCCGGGTTCGACTCCCGGCCGACGCATCGAACGAAGTGAGATGCGACGGCAGGGTACGTTGCGAAGTGACGGCTCCCGGCCGACGCATATTTTTTTTGATTAACTGCGACGGCGGGGTACGTTGCCAACAGGCGACTCCACCCGGCCGACGCATGTAGACTTTTGTATACTCGTTTTGAGAATAGCGAATAACAAGTATGTGGGGCGATGTCACTATGAAACTGAACCATTACGAAGTTGGAATGTTAAAAGCTGCAAGAGCTTTCACAGTTCACTGGAGAGCTGCAGGAATACTGAGTGGCGACGTTGAAGGAATCATACGAGTACTCGAACACGTACGAAAAACTTCAAAAAACGGTTCTGCTGAAGCGTTACGAGCGATGAACGACATTCAAACATTAAGAGATTTGCTCCCAACAGAACACATAGAACAACTCCTGCTCCCGACAACAAACACTCCCGTGAAAGGAATATGGTATCGCGCATTTGTAGAACCATCAATCAAACCAGAAGGAAAACCAATAGTGTACATCGGAGTCCAAGAACGCTCACGCTCTTTGGGAGTTATAACAAACAGTCAAGTAATACGACCAAAAAGTTTATACCTCGTCACTATCACTCATAGAATAGGTCAAGGATTCTACGAACTCACAGCCGACGATTCGAGCAGAACTCCACTACGAACACAACAACAACCTCCATTGGCAGAAGGAATGCTTCCTGCGACATCGCGCGATGTCACTCGAGCATATGATGATGTCTCCAATAGCAACTTAATAAGAGTTGAATCCTCAGTTGTCAACGCTTCAAGAGAAGAAACATCAGGACGAGAACTATGCTGACTCTCAACCCTTGCGAACTGTACTCTGCTGAAGACTTAGAGCAGAAAGGAATTACTCGTTATAGAATTCAAGAATTCTCTCAAGACAAGTTACTCGGAAGATTTCTCGCGAACGGATCATTCTACGGAGGTTTCGTACTCAATACTGATGCTCGACTGAACCTTCCAAAAAGAGAAAAAATATTCACTCCAGAAGAATTACCTGCATTAGAACAACTCATCGTACCAGTGGAACAAGTGGCGAACGTGACAGGAGTATCCATTGAGGAACTGCTTTCACGACGACGAAAAGGAAAATCAATTGTTCAAGAATTCACAAACGCTCAGGGAGCAGAGTATCTCGGCGTACGCGTGAACATTCTCCACTACATCGCGTCGAAAGCGGTTGTTCCGAGCAGACTCTCAACACTCGTCCTCCAGTACGAAAAAACAAAAACGAGTGAAGACCTTAACACGGTCTTAAAAGAAGGATCATCCTTTGTGCGAGTCGCCGCAAAAAGAATGAAATGCATAGTTCCTCCACAAATCACTGTTGACGATCTCGTCTCTGCAGGGTATGATGGTCTTTTAGAGTCAGTACAGAAATACTCCTCCAAAGAAAATGTTCCTTTTGAACACTACGCGAGAGACTTCGTCAACAACAGAATGCGCGACTACCTGAGAACTCAACAAACAATATCAAGATTCTGTCGAGAAAAGTGTGACAAAATAGAAATAGCAACACGACAACAGTACGAAGTTCACGACGCTCCGCCAACACTCGAAGAAGTACAAAACTCCACACAGCTCTCATCCGAACAAATACATCGAGCACTCTTGAACAGTAGACTGTTCTCTCTACAATCACTCAACAGGAAAGTAAAAGGAACCGAAGAGACAAGCTGTCCACTCTACACACTACTCCCATCACGAGAAGAATCGCCAGCAGACAGCGTTCTCCGAGAAGACAGTTTGAATGCGTTTTGGGACTATGTTCAACAACAATGCGACTGGAGAGAAAGAGTGTTGCTCTATAACTATTTTCAGGAAGGTATATCGCTCAAAGAAGCAGGAAAACTTTTGAGAGTATCAGAATCGAGAGCCCGCCAACTACTGAGTGAAATTCTCAAAAGAGTGAGAGGTTCTGAAAGAGCGCGAAAACTCGCTTTCCAGTAATTTTTTCTCCGTTCACGCAAAGATTTAAAACGACCAACTCTCCGAGTAAGACGATGAACCCTCTCACTAAACTCTTCACACTCCTCCTCATCTCCACGTTCTCGCTTTTCGTTCTCTCCGCACTCGTCACCGCTGAAACAATCACCATCACTCCAGCACAACCACTCGTGCTTTCTACGCAGTTCTTCACGGAAACAATCGGAGGAACGGGTAGTGCTATCGTCGATAATGGAACGTTGCAGTCATTCAACTTGACAGGAACGTACGCGAAAGAGTACAATGATACGTACAAGATAGGACCTTACACGATATCAGCACTTGAAGAAAATAACAAGGCAGAAGATATCAAGCTCTCACTATCAGAAGCGATCGTTAACGTTATTTATATAGGAAAATACCAACATCAAGAACACGTAGTCACAGGAGCAGTCACTGTGTATCGAAGACCATTCTTTATGGAAAGCGGAGGGCTCATAGGAAGCGAAACACCGAGCGAAGAAGTAGCAATAATTCTCTCGTGGAACGGGACAACGCTGACGAACACGACGACGAGAACACCATCAACGAGCACGAACGCATACTACTCCATCAACGGATCAAACCCGAAAACGATAACGACGAACACGAGACTCTTCCTGACGAAAGACAACGTGGGAGAGTACGTTGCAGTGTACACGCAAGAAGAAGGAACAGTTACAATTAATGGAAACGAGCTCTCCACGAATACTGACTCATTCACGGCACACTTCACAGGACTCACACTCCAAAATGGAACACTCAAGAAAAACAATGAAACGACGCCACTCTCCATCCTGAGCACTCCAACATACGGAGCAACAGTATTACTGAAAGGAACAGTGTCCATCATGGGAAACGACAGCAAAGGAACAATACTATACACTCCGACAAGCAACGACATCCGAACAATTATTTCCGAAGCGAAACGACGAGGAAGATATTACCAGTGCAGAAAGTGAGAACTTTCTCAACGCTTGTTCTTTTTTCTTTCACCAAGACTCTTCAACTTTTCCCTATGCAAGAACCAGAAAAATACTCCAAGAGGAATAATAACTCCGAATACGAGTAGACTACCATACAAGAAGCGATCAAGAACATAAAACAACGACTTGTAATAAAAGAAATATCTTATTGAAACCTTCAAACCATGAATGATGAAAGAGTACAAAATGGCGAGAACGAACACGTTACCAAGAGTTCCTTTCTCTTTTATAACCAGAGTATATACTGACAACGCGATGAGTAACTGCCAAATCCACTGAGACACGTTGAACGCCAAAGGAAAACTATTTGCCAGACCGCCAACGATAGTGTACTGCGAGATAACAACGAGAACACACCCTAACACATACCATCGTATTGGGTATACATACTCATTAAGAGTTTTACCGAACATTTTTATTTTGAAAAAATACAGTAACGAAAACGTTACAATAACAAAAAAGAACAAAGAATAAAACACGACATCACTCCTCGTATCACTCATAAACCCTTCAGGAAGAACATCCTTCTTCCAAGGGCCTTCAGGAATTTTCCCAATGTAAAAACCCTCAGGAGAAAGAATTGGGGAAGTTACAGAAGTATTTGGAGAAGGAGAACTATCAGAAGACTCAACACTTGGAAAAGAAGTAATAGAATCATCAACAGAAACTCCAAGAGAATCTGAAGACGGCACACCAGGACAAGGAACCTCGTTATCGCCAACGAAGCACTTTTGTTCACCAGCAAGAACGAGAACATTCACCGAGAACAAGAGGAGTAGCAGGAGAATGATTCTCACAATAGTCATGATACTTTCTTATATATCAAGAGTTTATAAAGTTGACGCGAAACACAGTAGATTCGATTCTGTTTGATTGAGTTCTTTTGGTACTAGTCGTTGTT